>DUHN01000003.1 GCA_013330825.1 Candidatus Woesearchaeota archaeon
CCACGCAAAGAGCAGGTCGCGTATCTCCTGCTTCGTCGGCCTGCGCTTCGTGACGACCTTGAGGTCCTTCTCCGAGATGGTAGGGAACTGCCGCGTCTGCATCAGCAGCCCCGAGGCGATGCGCCTCATCTCCGGAGACGAGCGGTCAACAATGAAGGGGCCGGTCTCCAGCAGCCGGAGGTTTTTCTTCCTGCCCAGGATCTCCAGGGCACCCTTCTCGAACTTCGGGCAGATGACGACCTCGATGAAGAGGTCCTGCATCAGGGCAGCGGTCTTGCCGTCGCAGTGCCTGTTCAGCGCCACGACGCTGCCGAACGCCGATTTGGGGTCTGCGGCATGCGCCCGCCTGAACGCCTCCGGGATGGTGGCTGCACTCGCGACCCCGCTCGGGTTGGTGTGCTTGATGACGGCGGCAGTTGGCATGCTGAAATCCTCGACGATGGACAGCGCCTCCGTCGCGTCAAGGATGTTGTTGTACGACATCTCCTTGCCCTGCAGCTGCTTCGCGTTCGCCACCCCCGTCTCGCGGTCGAGGAAGGGCTTGTAGAGGGCGGCCTTCTGGTGGGGGTTCTCCCCGTAGCGCAGGTCCTGCACCTTCTCGAAGGTGGAATTGCGGTATCGCGGGAACGGCTCGGGGCCGAACTTCTCCTCGAAGAACCTGTTGATGATGATGTCGTACCGGGCGGTGTGGGAGAACGCCTTGAGCGCAAGGCGGGCGCGCATGCCCTCTGCCATGCTCCCTTCGCGGATGGCCTCCAGCACCCTGACGTAGTCATGCGGATCGACCACGACAACCACGCTGCGGAAGTTCTTCGCGGCTGCCCGTATCATGGACGGCCCCCCGATGTCGATGTTCTCCAGGATGTCGTCCAGCGGGGCCTTCTCCATCATCTTCTCGAGGAAGGGATAGAGATTGACGCACACCAGCGAGATCTTATCTATGCCGGACTTCTCCATCTCCGCCCGGTGCTTCCTGTCCGCGGCCTTTCCGAGGATGCCGCCGAATATTTTCGGATGGAGGGTCTTCACGCGCCCGCCGAGGATCTCCTCATGCCCGGTGTAGCTCGACACGTCGGTGGCGGGGATGCCGCCCTTCCGCAGCAGGCCGGCGGTGCCGCCCGTCGACAGCAGGGTATAGCCGAGGTTCCGCAGCCCCTTGGCGAACTCCGCGATGCCGCTCTTGTCGTAGACGGAGAGCAATGCGACCTTTTCCATTTTGTTTTTTCTGGCCATTTTTGCTTTTTCCCAGGATGAGTTACCCATGCCTTCGGCAAAGCCTTGGCGCGCCGCACTGCGTTGGCGCAGGCCAAAGCCGGGAACGGGGTGGCGCGACGCGCATTCTATCGGGGCATCACCACTTTGCTGCCCATGACCGCGACTTTCCCCTTGCTGAACAAGTCGACCGCTTTGACCAGCAATTCCTGCTCCACGGCCTGCACCTTCGCCTTCAGCGTTTCAGGGGTCTCCCCTTCCGCTATGCCCACTTCCTTCTGGGAGATGACGGGGCCTCCGTCGGGAGTCTCGTCAACAAGATGAATGGTGGCTCCGGTCCTGGCCTTGCCTGAAGCAAGGATGGATTCGTAGATGCCCGGATCCCTCTCGCCCGCGAATTCCGGCAGCAGGCTGGGATGGACGTTCACGATGCGGCCCGGGAAGCGGTCCACGAACCATTTGGTGAGGAAGCGCATGTAGCCGATGAGCACGATGAGGTCAGGCTTGCGGGGCTCGAGCGCGGCATACAGGGCCCGGTCATATTCTTCCTTGTCCATCCCTTTCGCATCCACGAAGAGCGCGGGGATGCCGAATCCCCTCGCGCGCTCAAGCGCAGGGCAATTCTTGTTGGCCGCCAGGGCAACGATCTCCGCATCAAGGCCGTCGTAGCGTATGGCGTCGACAAGGGCATCCATGTCCGTCGCTCTGGTAGAAGATAACACGGCAATCCTGATGATTGAAATCACCGTGGACTGAGGGCATATCCGCCATATATAAAGATTGCCTTCATGCCTTCCTCCGCCATCCGCTCCACAGAAAGCTTTAAAAATGGCTTCTGTATCCCTTTTCCCATCTATTCCACTGTTCTTCCCGCATGGAAACCTACACAAAATACGAAGAGGCAAGAATCGTCGGCGCGCGCTCCCTGCAGATAGCGATGGGCGCGCCGTTCATGATCAAGATGGACGATGAGGCGCTCGCCAAGGTGCGCTACAACCCTGTGGAGATCGCCAAGATGGAGTTCAGGCAGGGCCTTATCCCCATAGCCGTCAAGAGGCCGATGCCACGCGAGCTTGCCGAATCGCAGGCCCCGCAGGAAGAGCCGGTGAAGGAGTAAGATGGGACGCATCAAGACGGCGCAGGTCAAGCGCATCACCAAGCAGCTCATGGCGGCCCACGCAGCAGAATTCTCAACGGACTTCTCCAAGAACAAGGAGATCGTCTCCCGGCACACCGACATCACGTCCACGAAGATAAGGAACGTGGTCGCCGGCTATGCCGCGCGCCTGGTGAAGCAGCAGCAGGCGCAGAGCGGCCCGAGGAGGGCTGTCCATAAGGAAGACTTGTCGCAGTATTACTAATGCAGCAATCCCCTGTCATGGAGCCGGCCAATCAGAGTGTCCAGCGTGGCGATAATGTCTAGGGGTATCCCATTTTTTTCTTCCATCATCCTGCTAATCCCATTCTCTGCGGTTTTCAGGACATCTTCCCAGGAAATTCCGGAATGTTCCATCAGGCTGTCACACACATCAATTGACTGGACATTCCTTCTTTTTGCGATATCCCTGATGTGATATTCCAACGCCGCAAAATCAAGGAAGCGCTGGGTCAGGAAGGGAAGCTGCTGGTCCATCCGGACAAAATCGATGTATGCGGACCTCAAATCATTGTAACGCGCTTTATCTTTTGGGGAAATCCCCTTCTTCTTCATCCCCCTAATGCGCTCACCAAGTTTTTCCAGGATAAATTCCCTGTCGTCAAAAATAAACTGCGATGCCTCGTTTAACTCATTGCCAAGGGCAACCAGCACCTCTCTTTGCTGTGATTTTGTCGCACTTTTGATTCTCTCTTTAATATTTTCATAAGAACCAGAGATGGTATTGTTTGGGCGTTTTTTATTCAGAAGAACACCATAGATATGATGCAGCGCCAAATAATAAGACGCAACTTTATTGGGCTGAAGGGTCTCGAATATTACCTGTTCTTCACCATCTTTCTGTCCTATGACGATGCGGGAAATTGGTGATTTGTCCTCTAATTGAGACCACCTATGGCGGGTGAAAGCGCCTTCCTCCATTATCCTGCGAACCGGCTTCTTGCCGTTGTAATAAATCTGCCAGGAGAAATAGGACGAGACACTGACAAATGGAGATATGGTTCTCACTTGCAGTTCCAGCATATTCTTTCTCATATCATAGCGGAAAAAGACCTTTATTACCTCGCCATTCTGCAGGGATTGCCCTCCCTTGAGAAGATTGAGTATGCCCTCATCCGAGCGGTAATAATCAATGCGGGCGATAACGGTGTCTTTGGACACTTCCTCAACCTTGCTGCACGGCATGACACACTGTTTGGTGACAGGATTGTCTATCACGCGTATCTGGTCTTTGAAATATCTCACGTCACCATACATGCTGTTGAGCGGGTCCACCAATCTCCTACGCCCTCCGACCACGACATCCACGGTCTCGTGCCCTGTGGGGAGACCCATCCAGGAAGAGACCCTCATCATCCTTGGCTGAAGCCCCAACGCATCAGCCAGCACATAAGTATACGCAGCAGCCTCTATGCACTCCCACTCTTTTTGTATCTCATGGGGCCATCTGATGAATTTCCCCTGCACCAGGCCCTCCTTAAAGCCATAAGAAAACCTGCCATTAAGGTGGGAATACACGCCTTGCGCCAATCTCTCCGGGTCGTCACCAACCTTGGCGCGTATCTCGCCGGCGATTCTGCCGGCTAAGTCCAGAGTCTCTTGGGGGAACTGCATGAGAACTACTTGCGCATTAGTCTGCCAATATTCATATCTGGCTTTGTTGCATCAAAGGAGCTGCCAGGCCCGGCGCTGCCGGCTTTCTTTTTGACTTCCCCTGCTTTGGCGGCTTGCTCGAGAGGAGTGTAGCCAATCTCGACTTTGAATTGTTTTCCTTCCACTCTTGTCGGGTCATAGACCTTAATGCCCTTATACCTTTTTGCCATTTCCGGGTCAGACAAGGGTTTGTACGGCAAACGATCTTCTGCTTCTCTCAATGCTTCTTTAGCGTCTGCTCCAAATCCAGCCACTGTATATTTCCGGGTCAGACAAGGGTTTGTACGGCAAACGATCTTCTGCTTCTCTCAATGCTTCTTTAGCGTCTGCTCCAAATCCAGCCACTGTATGAGTGTACTCAGTCATAGTCCCACCGATGACAACGAACGCTCTTCTCTTTTTAAATTTTACTATTTTAAAGTAGTTTCTTTGAGAACTTCTCCTTCAGCCGCCTCTCCACAACCTGGGGAACGTATCTGCCCACATCACCACCGAGCATCGCAATCTCCTTGACGACGCTGGAGCTGATGAAGGAATACTCCGCCTTGGTCATGACGAAGACGGTCTCCACATCCTCATCGGCCTGCCGGTTGAGCAATGCCCGCTGGAACTCGAACTCGAAATCGGACAATGCGCGCAGGCCACGGACCATGATGGTCGCCTTTTTCCTCTTCAGGTAGTCGAGCAGCAGGCCGTCGAAATGGTCCACCTCGACGCGGGAATCGTGCCTCTTCAGCGCATCCGTTATCATCGCCACGCGCTCCCGGGCGGAGAATGTCGCTGCCTTGCTGGGGTTCTCGCCCACCAGCACGATGACCTTGTCGAACAGCCTCAGGGCGCGCTCGATGACATCGACGTGGCCGTTGGTGATGGGATCGAATGAGCCGGGGCAGACTGCGATCTTCATTATTGCCTCCTGTACGTCCCCATCAGCTCTGCCTGGGCGAGGATGCGGCCTTCCATCGCCTTGAGGACCTCTTTCTTGGCCGCGCCTTCCTTGAGAGGGAGCATATCACTGAGCGCGTACATCCTGAAGTAGTAGCGGTGCATACCTGACGGCGGGCACGGGCCCCCGTAGCCTGTCCTGCCCCAGCTGTTCCTGCCGCCGATGCCAGCAGGCTCCTTCCCCTTCTGCACCACGGCAGTCGCCGGCGGGATGTTGAACACAACCCAATGATCCCATGTGCCCACGGGCGCGTCAGGGTCGTCCATGATGAGGGCAAGGCTTTCCGCATCCTTCGGCACGTCCGCGATGCGCAGCTCAGGAGAAATGTCCGCGCCGTCGCACGTGAGCGCGGGAGGCATCATGCGTTCATGCAGGAAATCAGGGCTTGAGAGCTTCATGTTTCCACCACCTCTCATTGTTTATCGCCTCTTGATGTTTAAATAGGTTTGTCTTCCTTGATACGGGAGATTATTTTCCTCAACTGCGCGTGCGTGTGGGCATAGCTGCCGGACGTGTCAACGACGGAATCAGCGCGCTTCCTTTTTTGGGAAAAGGGCATCTGGCTCCCCATGATGGACAGTATCTCCCGCTTCGTCAGCTTCCTTGCCCCGAGCAGTCTCCTGAGGACAACATTTTTCGGGGCGTGCGTCACGACGACATAATCGCACAGCCGGTCGAAGCGGGCTTCGAGGAGCAGGGGAGCATCGATGACGACGGTTTTTTTTGACTTCCCGATGAGCTTTTTCGTCTCCTTGAGGATGAGGGGATGGGTGATGCTATTGAGCAATCTCAGCTTCCTGGGGTCCTTGAACACGATGGCCTTGAGCGTTGCCCGGTCAATGGAACCGTTTTTGAGCAGCACTTCTTTCCCGAAATGACGGGCAATCCTTTTCGCGATGGCGCTGCCCGGCCGGGAAATCCTGCGGTAGAGCCTGTCAACGTTGATGACCGCGAAGCCGTGCCTGCCGAGATGGCGCGCAGCCGCGGTCTTCCCCGTCCCGATGGAGCCGGTGATGCCGATGACCATTCTCTTTTTCATGGCTTGTGCGGGGCTTTCGGTGTTTTTAAGGGTTTTGCGGCATTGCCGTCAATGGCCCACAGCCAGGACAATCAAGGACAATCAGAATTTGACCGGAGAAGAGGAAAAATACACATTCACGCACAAATCATCGGGGTTCTGGGAGATATTCAGCGCTACCGCACATCGATGTCCCCAATAGATACCTATTTTGAGTGGCGGCGCTTCCAGGCCAGCCTTCAGCCCGTTGCGGACATAGTCCTTGAGTGAAACTGGCTCCCACAATCCTTCGCGCTGATCCGGTTCAAGCGCATTGTACATCTTCCTTGCCCGGGTAAGCCTGGCGCCGT
>DUHN01000059.1:0-9905 GCA_013330825.1 Candidatus Woesearchaeota archaeon
TTATCTTTTCAATGGAAATAAAACTACTCAATCGCGCAAAGAACTCCTCGTCTGAAACCACCTTTTTGTCCGTTTTCTTCTTGAATACCTGCCAATGGTCTGCACGGTACTTGTCGGAGTACTGAAGTATATCTATAATCTTGTAGTTATAATCCATAATAACCATTTTCAGCGGCTCCTTGCTGGCGGCAAAGTCCCAGAGTTTTCCCATGATATATCCCAATTGGGAATGTATATTTAAAATTGACGCCAAAATCAGGAATATATCGCTGGAATCCGCGTAATGGTATTATAGCACCTCCTGCGCTATCGAGGGCATGAGCGACAAAACCTTCAGCCTGAAGCTTCGTCTGAAACAGATGGAAAAGCAGCTGGCACACACTACCTTCCTCCAAATCGATAGGTGGATTTATCCTTACGAGGCGATCCTCAAACGCACTAAAGGTATCTACAAGCTCCGCACGCTGGCTTCGGAAGTCGCAGGACTACAGCTTAAGGTGACTAACAGTATCACTAATTATTTTGAGATGAGAAAAGAACAAATACTCGATAAGATCGCAGGCAAAATACGGGCTAATGACCCTCTAAGACGATTTAACCCCTCTTATCCTTTTTTCAACAAGGCATACGCCAAGAAACTCCTCAACAAATCTACCCTTGGACCCAAAACAAAAAATGAAATAATCTCCGCTCTGGAATCCCCTATGCTTATTAACCTCAATCTTGATGATTTTTATGAAGTTGTGGAGCGAAGTACAACCTTGAGTGCTGTTGAGCATACATTCTTGGATAAACGCGAGGACACAGCTTACCTGCAACGCAAGCTCAGGCATGCAAAACATGCAATCATAATTGTCTATGCGAACAAGACCCCCCTCCTCAAACTACAGGAAATTTTTGAGGATTTGCATAGGGCACTTCCCTCTTCTTGCATGACTGGGTTTGCCCTTGGATTGAGGAAAAGTATTACATGCCCAAAAGTGCTACTCATCATAGGGCAGTGATTTGCAACACGCGCTAGTTTATGCTAAAACGTCAACTCAAAACAACGGCTTCACAAACGGAAACAAAATATTCATCAGCACCACGATCACAAACACCAGTCCGATCATGCTGAAGAGCTGCATCGCCTTGTCTTTCTCGACGTATGCCATGAGGACGGCGTGCAGCATCCGGCCGCCGTCGAGAGGGCCGATGGGCACCAGGTTGAAGAGCCCGATGCCGAGGTTGAGGATGAACAGGAACAGCAGCAGCCCAGACATCCAGAGCAGGACATCCGGCAGTACCCAGAGCCTCTCCCTGATGCCGGGCTTGATGTGGGATGACTGGCTCAGGAAAGCGCCGACATAGGGGGATGTCTCGTTGTCAGGATTCTTGGCCAGGGTAAGGGTGTACTGGCCCTTGTCCGTCTTGAGTTGGACGGAATCGCCCGGCTTTCTTTTCTGCAGCTCCCGGGAAAGATTCTCAAGATAAGGCGTCGGGACGCCATCGACTTCCTCCACGATCTCCCCCTCAGTTATCCCTGCCTGCTTCGCCGGAAAATCCCCATCGACGAAATTGGTGATCTCCACGCCGTTCGCCTCCACCATGTCGGCGCCCACGAGCGCGGCGGGCCACAGCAGCCCGAGGGCGATGAGCCCCACGATGACATTGGAGAACGGCCCCGCGCCGAACACCGCGAGCTGCTGCCTCAATGGCCGCTTCCGCAGCGCTTTCTCGTCCGGCTCGACGAACGCCGCGGGGATTATGGGCGCGATGGTATTGACGAAGAAAGACACGATGATGAGCGCAATCCCCATCAGGACCAGGGTGCCGGAAGAGGAGAGGATGGAAAACGAGGCGCCGGGATGCCTGACATTGTTCCACAGGCCGATGAGCAGCAGGATGATGCCCAGCGCCTTGAATGTCGTTCCCGCGAACGCGAACCCAGATGATTTCACCTTGATGCCGTGCGCCCGCGCGATCACGCCGTGCGCGAACTCGTGCACCAGGGCGATGATGAAGATGCAGATCACCCAATACTCGATGGGAACATAGAATATTCCTTTTGCCTTGAACGGCAGCACCAGGCCGACCCCTGCGGGGGCTTCCGGCACGGCGAACAGGGAAAAGAGGCTCTTCACCAGCGCATAGCAGATGAACCCCATGCCAAGGAATCCTGCGACGATGCCTGCCGTCCCCAGCCGCGTCAGGAGCTTCCCGTGCTTCGCCGCCCACCGGTCCATGGCCTTGAGCCCCCACGTCGTCCGGTACATGGAGAAGAACAGGAGCGGGGGGACGACCTTATGGACCTGCATCTCCCTGCGCTTGGCGAAGACATACGAGGCTAAGGCGACAAAGAACACGATGGTGATGACAGCGCGCGCATCAATGGCCATGAGAGAGAAGCTACTTCTTCCTGACCGGGCGGAACACCACGCTGCCGCAGTTCCGGCAGTTGATCTTCTCCTCCCGTATCTTCACGTTCGAGGCTTTCCGCTTGGCCTTGCATCTCCTGCAGACAAAGACTCCCCTGAACTTCCTCGCGTCCGCCTCTGGGAATTTGACCATTGTCACCCGCTCTTGACTTGCTTCATGACCTTATCGTTGAGGATGATCCAGTACAGCACCTGCACGTTCTCCTTGACCTGTCCCTGCAGCTCTTCGGGGATGGGCAGGTCGAACATCTCGAAGCTCTCCGTGTCCATGATATTCGCCATCGTGCCCGTGACGGACAGCACTTGGGCAGTCTTCTTCTCGATGATGGGCACCTCGACATTCTCGCTGCCCGGCATCACCACGACGCGCTTCTTGCCATCGATCAGGCCGACGCCCTCCATCCTGACCTTGGCGTGGCCGTGCTTCCCCGGCCGCGAGGTCTGGACGCTGGTGATCCTGCACGCCGCTCCCTCGAGGACGACCGTCATGCCTTCCCTGACGGATCCGGCGCCTTCCTGCTTCGTTGCCATGGCATGGAGGGGCAAGCCCCCATTTAAAAAGATTTCTTCTTGATGCAGCACCGCTCAAAATGAAGGGCGGCATCAATGTCGTGAACGGTGCAGTAATTGCGAGTGCAAGGCGGAGGGGGTCGCCCCGTCCGGGGAGGGTTCCGCCCTTCTATTGCGGCAGTGAAGAGTGAGCCGATGCCGCCCCGAGCGTGAGCGAGATTTCGAACGGTGCTTGCTTGACGTCCTCAGCTTTTGATGGCGAGCTTGATGTCTTCCGCCTTTATCGTCTTCCTGCCGGCGTGCTGCGCGTACACCATCGCCTTTCTCGCGATGTCCCCGGCCTTTTCCTCAAGGACGGCCTTCAGCGCTTCCTTCGCGTCCTCGCCGACGCGCCCGCAGCCGCCCTGCTTGAGGAGCTTCTCCATGGCCGCAAGGGGAAGGATTTTTTCTGTCGTGATGCTGCCACCCGCGATTGCTCCGCCTTCATGGTATTTAAAACTTTGTCAAATCTTCCAACCTTCCCTTGGGAAACCGACGAAGCGGCAGCGCTCTTTGCACCGAAAAAATCACAAAGATTTTAATATGCTGCCCTCATGAGCTGCCCATGCGGAATGTGTTCAGGAGGATTGCGGATTCCAAAGCATTCCAGACATTCATTCTCTTCACCATCATTTTTGCCTCCATTTTGGCTGGTCTGCACACGTACGCGGAGTTTTCTGGGAAGTACCAGCCCCTGTTTTTGTTCCTTGAGGAGGTGATATTGGCCGTCTTTACCGTGGAAATCCTCATCAGGATCGCTGCCTTCGGGGCAAAGCCCTGGGATTTCTTCAGGTCTTCATGGAACCTCTTTGATTTCGCCGTCACCGCCGTCTTTTACCTCCCGTTCGGCGGGCCATTTGCCGTCGTGCTGAGGCTTGCGCGCGCAATACGGGTGCTGAGGCTGGCGACGACCCTGCCGCGCCTGCAGCTCATTACCGGAGCGCTCATCAAGAGCCTGCCCTCCATGGCGTACGTCGCACTGCTCCTCTTCATCGTCTTTTACGTCTATGGGATCATAGGGAACGTCGCGTTCGGGGCGAATGACCCGCAGTATTTCGGGAACCTCCATACAAGCATGCTGACCCTTTTCAAGGTGGTCACCCTTGAGGACTGGATCCACATCATGGACGCGCAGGGAAGTTCCGTTCTCGTCCCGCTCTATTTCATCACCTTCATCCTGCTGGGGACGATGATTATCCTGAACCTGTTCATCGGGGTGATTCTTGCGGGATTTGAGGAAGTCAAAGCGGAAATGGCTGAGCAGGAAGGGCCGCGAAGGCGGAAAAAGGCTACGATGCGCTCAGAATTGAACGATGTCGCCGTGCAGCTCGCTTCCATACGGAAAAGGCTTGATAGGCTCGCTAAAGATCCGGCGGAGAAATGAGCATTACCACCTGAAAAATCCCAGTCCCCTTCTCTTCGACCGCGCGAACCCAGAAAGCTCCTTCTCCAGCCGCGCGCTGTCCGGGAACTGCGCTTCCATCTTCCTGAACAGGGGAGGGTGGTGGAAGCTCCTGCCGTTTTTCGTGTGGAATTTCAGCTTTTTATGGAGCATCTCGTGGTACATCACATAATCTAGGAGCTCCTGGGGGGCGTCCCGGAAGATGGTGGAGATGGTGATCATGTCCGAGCCGTACTCGTACTGGCCGAGCTTCGACGTGGAATCCGTGCCCCATCTGAGGTTGGTGATGTCCAGCATGCCGCCGAAGAACCCGTCGTTGATGCGGTCGAAAGCCGCTTTCAGCACCGGATCGGAATGTATCTTCGGCGCGGCGATGTGGATGCTCCGCATGAAATGCGCGTACATGTCCATGTTCGTCGTCTGCCTCCTCACCTTGAACAGCTTGGCGTACAGCTCCTGACACAGGCCGACCTGGATCTCCCGCGAGATGGGCTTCCACTTCCTGCTGAAATTGAACGCGATCGCGTTCCCGCGGCGCCGGACGTTGCCGTTGTATGGCCTGAATTTTCCCGAGTATTCCAGAGAGAACGAGTACTGGGAGGCATCCCTGTCCGGGAACAGGTCCCTGAATGCGTCTTCGGCGATGGTGGACATGGGACGTTGTTATCGGGAATATTTTTTTCTTTGATAAGGTGGAGCGGTTTTCATCATGCTCGCCTGGGGCTCGCGAACTCTTGGCGCCCCGCATTGGGCGCTATTTATTGGGCTGCAGGGGTGGGTGGAGGGCTTCGAAATCACATGAAGCGCACTCAGATTGTGCACTCCCCGATTATTTCTGTCTTGCTCCTTGCTTATTATCAGCTATCCTTTGCGTTCTCCCTGCGCTAATGCGCCTCATACCTCAGCAATGCAGCCACTTTTCCCAGGTCGCGCAGCTGCGCCCCTTCCCTCGTCTCGGTGGAGATGATCTTCATGGTGGTGCCCATCTTCGCCGCCTCCTGCTCGAACTGCTCGAGCTTCTCGTCGCCGATGCTCTCCGACACCAGCAGCGTGTCGACCATGCCCTCCCGCACGCGCTTCATGACCTCGTTCTCGCCATAGGAGACGAGCCGGTGGTTCTTCGCCAGCGTATCAAGGAACCTGCCCATGAGCTTCTTCTCCCCGATCACTTCCTCGCTGGCAAGGACGTCCTCGCTCTTCTCCAGCAGCTCCTCGAGGCCGAACTCGTCCGTGTAGCTCAGGTCCTTCACCGCGATGATCTTCTTCTTGAGCTCATTGGTAATCTCGCCCTCCTCGATGAAATCGTATTTTGTCGGCCCGGGGCCGCCGACGATGATGCCCTTCAATCCTTCAAGATGGAAGAACTGCTCCTTCATGTATTCCGCGACCTTACGGTAGTGGTCCCTGGCGGCGCCCTCGCGCTGCCTGGAGAACCGCGCAGCAGACTGTCCTCCTGCCTTGAACTTGCCTGGCACCTCGGAGTGTGTCTTCAGGAGGGGAACGATGGTTTTCCCTTTCAGCAGGGCAATGATGGCATCCCGTCTGTCAATGACCACCAGCCCGTACACTTCCTTGATGTCCAGCATGTCCCTGAGGATATCGAGAACGAAGATCTTGTCGCAGCGGTAGATCCTCGTCTTCAGGGGGACAGGCGGCTCGATGCTCCACACCTTGACATCCGACCTTCCTTCCCGTTCCGCGACATTGCCCGAGAACACCACCAGCCCGTTCTCCGGAGTCCTCTTGAAGAGCTTGAGGTGCTGGATCATCCTCTCCAGCGCGTCGACGACATTCTTCCTGGTGGAGGTGGACTTGATGTTCTCGGCCGTCCCCTGCTCCTCCGCGAGGTGCTGGACGATCTTCACCAGCTCATAGCCCTGCGGCACATAGACGGACACCAGTTCAGTATGGCTGCCCTTATGCTGCTCAAGCTCCTTGATGGTCTTCTTGAGGTGGAATCTCTGGCTTTCGGTGAGTGACATGGTGCTTGCCTTCTGCTCTTGCGCGCTTATCGCCTATGCCGTCTTTGTCCTCTTCTTTGGTTTATGATGGGGGAACGGGAAAATAAAAGGAGGTGTATGGATGAGAACGAATACGTCACGCAAAGCTCACTTGAGGGGCCTGCTCGGCGCCGGCCTGCGCGTTGAAGTAAGGCCTGTCCGCATAGCCGAGCGAGCCGGCCACCATGTTCGCCGGGAAGGTCTTGATGCGGGCGTTGAACGCCCTGACGGCGTCATTGTACCTTCCCCTCTCCACCGCGATCTTGTTCTCGGTGTTGGCGAGCTCGTCCTGCAGGGCCTGGAAATTCTGCGTCGCCGTCAATTGCGGATAGTTCTCCGCCACCAGCAGCAGCTTCGAGAGGGTGGATTCTATCTGGTTCGCGGTCTCGATGCGCTCGTTGATCCCCGTGGAGGTCTGCCACTGGCTCCTCAGCCTGGTAATCTCCTCCAATGTCGACGATTCGAAGTTCGCCGCTCCCTTGACCGTGGAAACGAGGTTGGGGATCAGGTCCACGCGCCGCTGGTACTGGGTCTCCACCTGCGCCCATTTGCCGTTGACGTCCTCGTTCATCCTGATGAGGCCGTTGTAGAGCGAGACGTACCACAAGGCGATGAGCGCGACGGCGCCCAGGATGCTGCCGAGGATGATCCACGTTTTCTTGTCCATGGTGTGCCCTTATCGGGTTCGCTTGTTTTTATTTTTTATTGTTTTCCTTCCGGTTCCTTTCCCTGATTGGCTCGTTGATGATCGGTGGAGCAGCTTCACTTCGTCCTTGTCCAGCCACATGCCGCCGCACGCGTCGCATACGTCCAGGATGGCCCCGCTGGGATGTGCGAGCTTCCTCATCCTCTCCTTCCGGAGGAATGTCGAGCATCGCGGGCAGCCGATCGCGGCGCGCTGGTCCATGCCTCCATGGGCGGAACCCTTGTTTTTAATAGTTACCATTTTCCCGAGAAGCCTCCCCCTCCAAAATGGCCCCCGCCACCGGAGAAGCCGCCGAACCCGCCTCCGCCAAAGCCCCCGCCGCCCCACCGCGGCCCGAACATGCCCGTGGCAGCCCCCATGTAGACATCTTCGCGCCATGAGTTCTTCCTTGCCCCCTTTTTTGATGCCTCGGACACCGCAATGATGGCTCCGATGACAACGAGGGCAATCACGATAATGGCAACGATGGCGATGACCCTGCCGTTTCCTGCCGAAGACTCCTCTTCCAGTAACTTCACAATGTCCGCATCCTGGGAATGGAGCAGTATGCGCGCGGTCACGTTGACCGTGTCCAGGATGCCGCGCTCGTAATTCCCTTCCCGGAACGCGGCGGCAAGATATTCCCTAGAGATCCGGCCGAGCAGCGGCGCAGAGAGCGTCGCCTCGATGCCGTAGCCGGTCTCCCACCGGTACGCACGGTCGTCCACCGCGATGTAGAGCAGCAGGCCGTTGTCGTTCCCCTTCTTGCCCACCTCGTTCTCTTCCGCAATCTTCAGCGTGTACTCTTCCAGCGAATAGCCTTTGGGATACTCGTTTTCGATATACACCACGAACTGCACGCCGTTGGTCTCCTGCTCCAGGGCGCGCAAGGCATCCTCCAGCGCATCCCTGAACTCCGGGGAGAGCACGCCCGCCTTGTCCGTCGCATAAGAGCCGAGGGTAGGGATCTGGGCGGATGCGGCTGCCGCGAAGAGGCACAGGAAGACGCAGCACAGGACGGCCTTTCTCATGGCGCTTCCCGGTTGCCCGAGGTATTTAAATTCTCCTTACGGGATGCCGGAGATTTTTCTCCGTGCACGCAGACGAGGCAAAGAAAAGGTCGAGCGATACATTTAAAAATACCCATCCATCCCTCCACCCTTGTCCGCTACCAGCAATGGGGCTATAGGGTAGCTTGGATCATCCTTTCTGGTTTGGGACCAGAAGACCCCGGTTCAAATGTGCCACGAGGCATTGAAAGTCCGGGTAGCCCCATTTATGAGGACACGATGAAGGAAGAGAAGCTTACCAGCGTCAAGCGCTTCGGCACCAGATACGGCCGCACCACGAAGCTCAAGTTCGGCCAGATAGAGGCCGAGCAGAGGAAAAAGCACAAGTGCCCGTACTGCGCGGCCGTTCAGGTCAAGAGGATAGCGGCAGGCATCTGGAACTGCACGAAATGCAGGGCCAAGTTCGCGGGCAGGGCATACACCATCGCCAGGAAGCAGGAAGCGCCGCAGGAATCCCCTCAGGAGCAGCTCAAGGAGACGGTGGAAGAGCCGGAAGAGCAGGAAGACTTCCAGGAAGAGGAGCAGGAGGCATAGCATGGTCGAGTACAAGTGCTTTGAGTGCAACAAGAAGATTTCTCCGGATTATCTCAGGAAGAAGGTGAGGTGCCCGTACTGCGGCAGCAAGATACTGTTCAAGCCACGGGCGGGAATCACCAAAGTGAAGGCCGTCTAGGCATTCTTTGTCATCATGGCTGAGGAAAACGCGGAAACGGAGCAGAAGATAAGCCAGCTCCAGATGTTTGAGCAGGGGCTGCAGAGCTTTCTCATACAGAAGCAGCAGTTCCAGGGCCAGATCGTCGAGCTGGAGTCAGCGATTGAGGAGCTTTCCTCCACCACGCAGGCCTATAAGATCGTCGGCAATGTCATGGTCCTCACAGACAGGGACGAGCTGAAGAAGGACCTCGGGAGCAGGAAGGAGATGCTCGAGATACGCATCAAGGCCATCGAGAAGCAGGAGTCCCAGCTGAAGGACAAGGCCACGAAGCTGCAGGAAGAGGTCCTGAAGCAAATCAGGAAATAGCGCACCATGAAGGCAGAGCAGCTCAACCCATTGGCGGACGTCATCACCGTCCTCGGCGACATCGCCAGCGACCAGAACGTGCCGCGCAACGTCCGCGCGAGGATGCAGGGACTCCTCTCCAGGATGCAGTCCCCTGCCGAGCAGTCCGTCAAGGTGCATGACGCGCACAACGCCCTCGATGAGGTCTCCGGCGACATCAATCTCGATCCCTTCACCCGCACGCAGGTGTACAGCGCCATCTCCATGCTGGAGAAGCTGCAATAATGAAGCTGGCCCATTACCTCGCTGCGCGTGTTCTCTCGCTTCCTTCCGACATAGAAAGGAATTCTGACGCCTTGAGGGCGCTGCTCTCTTCAGGAAATGCCGGCCGGGATATTCCCGTCACGGTCCACCAAGGAGACGGATCTTCACAGTCGGCATTGCTCACGTCCTTTCTCAGGAAAGAATCTGAAATCAACCGCCTGCTCAGGTTCATCGCTTCCGGCATTTCCGAAGAAGAGAAAAAGACAATCATCACCGAGGCAGAGCAGCGAGTCGACGACCGCCTTGACTTCTTCCTCCGTTTCGACAGGGAACCCTGGCTCACAGAGAGGAAGCTCGTGCTCACCACGAAAGGAGACTGCTTCCACCTCACCCTCAGCATGGCTGCCTACCCCAAGAGCAGGGAGCGCGCCATTGCCCTGGTAAAACAGGTGTTTAGCAGTCTTCAAGAACGCCACCAATAAGGGGAGCGAGGCCGTCGTGGGGGGACTTGCCCCTGC
>DUHN01000059.1:9913-21978 GCA_013330825.1 Candidatus Woesearchaeota archaeon
TACAACGACGGCGAGAAGAAGCTCCAGCTGAGCCGCGAGACGAGGAACATGGACGGCGAGTTCACGTTTGCGAAGCTCGGCAGGATGTTTAAGGACGAGGTCGAGGCAGTCCTTCCCGTGATGAAGAAGGCCCTGGAGAAGATGTGACGCTTATAGGTAGTCTCTGATCTTATGCTTCCATTCCTCATGCCAGAGCCAGAGCATGAGGATGATGGCGTCCATTGCCGCATAGAGCTGCATGGTTTGGAGTGTGGTGAGGCTTCCCAGGATCCCGATGCCGTAGTCCGCATACGAGAGGGGATAGAACAGCAGCACCCCCCCTGCAAGATCAGGGGAAAGCGTAAAATCAAGCAGCAGGTGCATGAAGATCCCGAACGTCGTGACAAAGAAATACATCGCAAGTTTCTTCTTGTTCATGCCCCACAGGATACATGCGGGAACCAGGAAGAGGAGCCCGAAGAAAGGGGTATGGGTGAAGGTGCGGTGCCAGAATTCGACCCCAAATGAACTCAGGAATTTCCCCAGGAGGATGTCAATGTCAGGCAACAGCCCCGCAAAACCAGCTACAAAGACCGTATGCAGGGTAAAATATTTCCTGTGCTTCGCGATATAGTCCCGGTAGAGGTCGACTGCGATGATGGAGCTGAGCACATGGGTGACGGCGAAGGGCATGGCCTTTCCCCGGAATAAAAGTTTATAAATCTACCTTCCTTCTTCAGGCCATGCCTAAAATCAGGATAGCGCCATCCATCCTCTCCGCCGATTTCAAGAGGATAAACGGGGATATAGGACAGGTCGAGAAGTATGCAGACCTCATCCACGTGGACGTCATGGACGGGAAGTTCGTGCCCCCAACCACGGTGGACAGCGATTTCGTCAGGACCATCAGGACAAAGCTCCCCCTTGACGTCCACCTCATGGTGCAGGAGCCGTCTGAGGGCTACATCCAGGGATTCATCGACGCAGGCGCGTCCTCCATCACCGTCCATGCCGAGGCATGCACAGATCCCCGGAGGCAGCTCGGCTACATCAAGGGGAAGGGCATCAATGCGGGCATCTCGATAAAGCCGAAAACGCCGCTCTCCGCCATACTTCCCTGCCTCGACACGGTGGACATGGTGCTGATCATGACCGTGGAGCCCGGCTGGGGAGGGCAGAAATTCATGGAGGACACGATGCCCAAGGTGCGCGAATTGAGGAAGCTCAAGCCCAATCTCGACATCGAGGTTGATGGGGGCATCTACCCGGACACCGCCCCGCTGGCCAAGAAAGCAGGCGCCAATGTCTTCGTCGCCGGAACGGCAATATTCAAGGAGAAGGACAGGGTAATGGCCATCAAAAGATTGAGAGAGAGCGTTTCCTAGAACAGAATATTTAATAACCTCGTCTTTCCTATTTCCCGCAATGAAGGAAGAATCCATCCTCACCCCATGGGAAGTGAAAGGTAACGTCGACTACGGCAGGCTGGTCCGGGAATTCGGGATAAGCCCCATGGGGAAGCTCCCCGGTGCCTTTGGGAAGGACATTCTGTTCAGGAGGGGGAAGGTATTCGCCCACCGGGATTTCCTGCGCATACTCGACGCGATGCGGCACCGGAAGAAGTTCGTCATGATGACCGGGCTCATGCCGACGGGGAAGTTCCACATCGGCCACGCCGTCCTCGCGAGGCAGTTCACCCTCTATCAGGAGCTGGGGGCGAAGCTCTACATCGCGGTCGCGGACGTGGAGGCCTATGCCGCGAGGGAGCAGACGCTTGCGGAGAGCAGGAGCAACGCCTTCGACCAGTACATCCTGAATTACATCGCCCTCGGCCTGAAGCCGCAGGACTGCGAGATCTATTTCCAGAGCGACAGGTCTGGGGACGGGAAAAAGGCGGGCGCGTACTACCGCCTCCAGAATCTCCTGTCGCGGCACGCGACGTTCAACGAGTTCAGGGCCGTCTACGGCGAGATAAGCCCGGGAAAGATGCTCTCCGGGCTGCTGCAGGCAGCGGACATGCTCCATCCCCAGCTCCCGGAATTCGAGGGGCCCGTGCCTGTCGTCGTGCCTGTCGGCATCGACCAGGACCCCCACATCAGGCTCGCGCGCGACCTGGCGTCCCGGATCAAGGAAGTCTCCCTCCTGCAGCTCTCCTCCACTTACCATTTCTTCGTCCCCGGCCTCGGCGGCGGCAAGATGAGCAGCTCGGACCCGACGTCGTTCATCGCCCTCACCGACGACGAGAAGACAGTGAAGAATAAGGTGAACAAGTACGCCTTCTCCGGCGGCCGCGACACGGTGGAGCAGCACCGGAAGCTGGGCGGCGTGCCCGAGGTCGATGTCGCCTACCAGTGGCTCACCTTCTTCGAGGAGGATGACAACAGGCTACAGAGGGTCTACGACGACTACAAGTCAGGGAAGATGCTCTCCGGCGAGCTGAAGCAGGTATTGATTGACAAGCTCAACGCCTTCCTCTCCGAGCACCAGAAGCGGCGCGAGAAAGCCAGGGGCCAGGTGGAGAAGTTTGTGGCGAGGGATTAGAATACAAGCCATGCCTAAAAAAGAGTTCATCAAAATCTGCCCGAAATGTGGCAGCACTGATATTTTGCAGAACCTCAGTGCCCTCCTTGCCGGATCAACTCTTCTTAGCTCGTGCAAGGATTGTAATTATGGGCTTGAGGGCAACCATATGTTCCCGGAGATTGAGAAATCAAAAATCGGCGAATTCAAGAAAATGGTTAGGGGCAATAAGTGAAATCAATGCGTTACATTTAAATATACCTAAATCTAGTGCTCCTTAATCGTCCAAAGAGGTGCATCATGGCAAGGCTTCACGTTTCCCCGCTGTCCAGCAGCTTTATGCTGACCAGCATGGTCGGCTTCCTGATTTCGGTGTTCTTCGTCTACGGCATATCGAAGAGCTGGGGCTTCACCTTCGGCCTGTTCTTCGTCATCATGTTCATCTCCTCGCTGATATCCATGACCTACGCCCCGGTGGACTTCGACGAGCGGAAGGGCAGGAAAAAGTAGTTCTCCGTTCAATAGAAGGCGCCCGTTGCGGGGCGCCACATTGGTGTGAGCGCGCAGCGCGAGCCTGATGATGCCCAGCGTTTTAGCCTCCCCTATGGCAACTCAAATCTCAATCGTCTTCTTCTCCCATTTCGAGATGGCGGAGGGGGACTCCCCGCCGTGCCACGTGTACCGCGGCCGCACCCTGATGGGGAAGATGCGCTCGTTGGTGTCGTCAAAGACGACGGCAGCCCCGGACTCCTTCGGCAGTATCGCCAGCTGCTTCCCCAGCCCCTCGCGCATGTAGCTCTGCATCAATGCCCCCAGCGCCTCGACGTCGATGTTGGCCGTCAGGTGGTGGGCGATGACGATGTCCGACTGCGTGATGACGTCGGAATGGATCTTCCCCGGCTGCTGCGTCGCGAGCACGAGCGAGATGCCCGGCTGCCTTCCCTCCCTCAGGATGGTGATCAATGACTTCGATGCCGCGCTCTTCCCCTTGTTGGGCAGGAACTCGTGCGCCTCGTCCACGACAAGCCACACCAGGGGCTCCTTGTCCTCCTGCCCCTCCTCCTCGCGCACGAACAGGCTGGTCTTCTTCTCGATGTCCTTGAACTCCTCGCTCTTCCTCGACACCATGCGCTGCAGGAAGAGCTTCTCCGAAATCAGCCCAATCACCAGCGCCCGCACCTGGTCGCCCCCCGCCAATGTGGTGTAGCAGCTCACGTCGAGCACGGTGATCTGCCCGGGCGCGGCCAAGTCCTCGATGCGCGTCCCCTGCTTGCTGAACAGCCCCCACTGCTCCGCCAGCAAAAACCTGTTCTCGGCAGCGTCCTTGACGGTCTTTTCCGACCGCTCGTCGCCCGAGATGGCATCGATGATGTCCTTCATGCCGTAGTTCTCCCCGGATTCCTTGAGTTCGTTCACCACCCGCTCGATCAGCACCCCGACGGGATCAGTCTGGTGGATGTCGAACATCAGGAGCCATTCCGAGGCGTCGATCTCCGACGGCTGGATGGAGAACGGGAAGTCCGTGGGGATGCCCTTCTGCCTGTACTCCTTGAAGAAGCCCACGGGGGTGAAGATCCGGACGTTGAGCGGGTGCGGCTCGATGCCCCAGTCCTCCAGCAGCAGCGCCTCCTTCTTGTTCGGGTAGCGCATGGTCCAGTAGATGCCCATGGTGTCCAGCATGATGATGGAGAGGTTCTTCCTCACCTCTTCGGGAAGGTCGCTCACCCCCTCGGCGATGACGCCCATCGAGTACGACTTTCCCGAGCCCCTCTTGCCCGCGATGAACACGACGTGCGACCGCGAGACGTCCATGTACACCTTGTGCGACAGGGAAGTCACCTGCCCCATCTTGACGTACTGCTTCCCCAGGTAGACTGTGGCGTACGTGCCGAGCTTCCCCTTCTCCTCCTCGGTCCTTCCCAGGATGGTTTCGTACATTGTCCTTTAGCAAGTCTTGTTGACTACGACTCATGGCTCGCTTCGCGAGATGAGTTAGGCGCGCCCCATTGCCGGGCGCGCAAACCTTGCGCCGCGCGCTGCCATTGGCGCGGCGCGTAACTCTAGCCGCCCGAAGGGCGGTAAGGATGGTGCTTCACGATGGACAGATTTCCATTCTACACTTCCCTTCTTTTAAACCCTTTTGTTCTATACTGAAACTACTGGGTAATGAAAAAGGAGGGAAAGGTTTATGTACTCTCTGCTTCCCGTCTCCTCCGGGTTGCATAGTGGCGCGCAAGAAGAAGAGACCATCCTCAAGGAAGCGTTCGCTGCCGAGATGGCAGATCATCCTAGTAGCGGTGTTAGGCATCATCATCATCGGCGCGCTCGCCATCGTCGTTGCCGCGTTCATCCACGGCATGTTCAAGGTGCCCCGGACGGAGACCGTGGCGACGGTCAACGGCGAGCCCGTCAGCGCGCGCGAGCTGGACTACTCGTACGGCGCAGCAGTGCCCCAACCCTACCGCCAGTTCGTCAGCAAGTGGCAGTTCCTCAACGAGTCCATCATCCCCCAGAAGCTGCTCCTCCAGGAAGCGGTGAGGCAGGGATACTCCGCCTCTGATGGCGAAGTCCGCGTGGCCATTGATGCGTTCCTTCGGGAGAGCGGCATGACCCCGGGGCAGCTTGATGAGGCGATGAAGGAATCGGGCATGGAGCAGCGGGACATGGAGGCCACCGTGCATGCCCGTCTCACCATCTCCAGGTTCGTCAATGCGACCATCCTCCCTAGTATCAAGGTGAGCAGGGACGAAGTCGAGGACGCATACGACGGAAATGACCTCGGGGCGAGAAACCTTTCCCTGGAACAGGCATATCCGCTCATCGAGCAGCAGCTGCTGGCGATGAAGCAGGGTGATGCCATACTCGCCCATATAAACTCGCTGAGGGCGCATGCCAACATCACCATCTTCATCGAGCAGGCGAAGGAGGGCATCACCTCGTTCAGGAAGGCGGGAGATTCTATTTGCGCCTACAACGGCAGCATCATGCTCAGGATGTACACCTCTTCCGCGTGCGGGGAATGCAAACAGGTGGCCCTGCGCCTCGCCATGCTCCTGGGAAGGTACCAGCAGCAGAATGCCTCGCTCATCGGCGCGATCTGGGAGCTGGACACGGGAGACAACCTCCTCACCAAGTCAAGGGAAAGGGGAGTCCCGCCCTCTGAACTGGAGATTTTCAGGAAGATAAGCCCGGAAAACAGGGTCCCTGCCTATTCGTTCGGCTGCACGTACACCCGCGTCGGCTCCCTGCCGGGGGCGGAAGGCAACCTGAACGCGGAGGAGAGGGAATTCACCGCCGTGCTGGACACGCTGCTCTACGACTATGGATAACGGCCATTCCATCGAGCGGAAGCTTTCCCTGCTGAAGGAGAGCTTGGACGCAGGCATCATAGACCGGGAGGAGTACGAGTCCAACAAGTCCCGCCTTGAGCAGCAGTTGAAGAGGCAGGCGGAACAGAAAAAGGAGGGGAGCAAAAGGGAGAGCAAGCAGGAAAGCAAAGGAGAGGCAAAAGGTGAAGAGCCCACCACGCAGCCGGAGCCTGCCCCAAAACATCACGCTCTCGGGCAGGAGGAAGTCCCTGGGAAAAAGCCAAAGGAAAAGGAGCGGAAAGAGCGGCCACAGCAAGGCGAGCCCGCACAGGAGCCGGAGCCGGCACAGGACAAAAAAGAAGAGCAGCCTTCTCCTGCAGGAAAACAACCCCCAGAGAAGGAAAAGCAGGAAGAGCGGGAAGAGGAAAAATCATCAACGCCGCCACATATTCTTAAGGAAGAGCATCCCCTCCGGAAAAACAAGAGGCTCATTGCCATCATCCTTTGGGTCGTCGGCGCCTTGCTCCTTCTGGGAATGCTGGTGTTCTTCTCCATCACCCTTGAGAAGGCGACGAATGAGACCCTGGATGCCCAGAAGCAGGAAGCGCAAGCGCCGCAAATGCCGCAGATTGCCTGCTCAACCGTTGCCGATTGCGCAGTCCCCGGCAATGAATCGCGATGCCTCAACCCGGGCACCCCGGAATCCTCATGCGAGCGCCAGGGGATTGTTCCCATCAACGTCACCGTCATAAACGACAAGGGCTGCACGGCGTGCGGCACGTCCCGTGTCATTGCGCTGTTGGGGGAATGGTTTCCGGGAATCCTGATCACCAGCGTGGACGCATCCTCGCCGGAAGGCAAGGCGCTCATCGCAGCCCGCAACGTGACCATGCTCCCCGCCTATGTGCTTGGCCCCAGCCTCAGGGGTTCGCTGATGTTCCAGGATGTCAATGCCGCCTTCCGCCCATCCGGCACATCCTATGTGATGAAAGACAGCGCCTCGGGGGCGGTGCTCTATCTCGGGAGGGCGGAGCAGCTGCGGAAGCTTGATGTCTTCCTCGCTCCTGAGGAGGAATCCTCGAGGAAGGCGCTCCTCAACATGGAGGAGTTCGCCAGCCTGTTCTCGGACGAGCTCGTCATCCGCGTCCACATCGTGCGGGGAACCAACGCCTCGGAGCAGGCGGCCTGCGTCCTGTCCTCCTACCCCCTGAAGACCATCCCTTACCTCTCCTGCACGGCCACGGACGGGGAGGACTGCTTCGCCTCCAATGGGATATCGGCAGGTATCATCGCTTCCTGCCTCGGGCGCGGAGAGGGGCAGCGCATCATCGGGCAGGACGCCTCACTCTGGTCATCCCTTGCTCTGCCCATGCCTTCCTTCCTCCTGAACAATAATGTGAAGATTACGGGTGTGCAGGCGGCTGACAGTTTGAAGGAGCAGTATTGTGCCAGAAACCCAAGCGCGCTGTGCTCCCGTGAATTGAGGAAGAGTCTGGCCTGATTCTTGATTGTTGAACTCCCAGCAGGAAAATCGGCAAAGAAAAAGAGCAAAATAAAATTAAAAAATAAGAACGGGGAGTCTTATAGGTCGTTGACCGTCAGTATCTGCACTCTCGTCTCATTGGGCCTGACATGGGACTCCATGCCGACGAGCACCTTGACGTTCGAGCTTTCCGAGGACTGCACAATCTCTGAATCTATCGCGCCGTCCACCACGACCGCATGCACGCCGTCCCCGACGCTCTTCAGCGTCGTGGCGAGTTCGCTCATGGGTACCTTGCCCAGGATCTTGAGCTTGGAGTCGAGGATCTCCGCCCCGCGCGTCCCGATCAGGTTCTCAAGGAGAGATTTGTAGATCGCCCTCTCCTCGGCGGAGCTCTGCGGCCGCGGGCTTCCCTGCTGGGGCTGCTGCCTCGGCGGGAATCTCGGTGGCTGCTGCTGGCGGGGCTGGAACTGCTGCGGCCTTCCCTGCGGCAGCTGCTGCGGATGCCTCTTGAACATCTGGGGGGCAGTCCTCTCGACGTCCATCTTGCCGATCTCGTGCTTTGCCTGCTCTCCCGAGATCCGGCTCCGGAGGCACTTGTGGATCTCCTTCTTGGTGATCTCCTCCACCTCCTTGCCGTCGGGGGCCTTGGTGATGAAATCGACGTCAGCCACTGCCATGAGCTCCTTGATGATGAGGTCTCCTCCCCTGTCTCCGTCGACGAATGCCGTCACGGTCTTCTTTCCGCAGAGGTCGATGATGGTCTGCGGGACCGAGGTGCCGTTGAGGCCGATCGCGTTCTTGAAGCCGTGGCGCAGCAGGTTGAGCACGTCCGCCCTCCCTTCCACGATGATGACCTCGTCGCTCTCGTCGATGGCAGGTCCTGCGGGCAGCCTGTCCTGGCCGTACTCCACGCACTCCATGACGCGGACGGCGGACGCCACCTCATCCGCAAGCTCCTGCGAATCCGGCATGGTGCTGTCTATCATCTTCCGGAGAAGCTCCTTTGCGCGGTCAACGACCATGGTGCGCTTACTGATCCTGACGTCCTCGATGTTGGTGACCTGGATCTTCGCGTTGCACGGGCCGATGCGCTGGATGATCTCAAGGGCGGCGCCGACAATCGCGGTCTCCGCCTTGTCAAGAGAAGAGGGGACGATGATTGTGCCGGACGTCTTGCCGAGCTTGGTCGTGGTATTGACCTCTATGCGGCCGATCCTCCCGGAGCGCTGCAGCTCGCGCAGCTCAAGGTCCGCTCCCAGGAGCCCTTCGGTCTGCCCGAAGATGGCCCCGATGATGTCCGGCCTGTCCACGGTGCCGTCGATCTCGATCGTGGCGTGCACGATGTATTTTGACGATACTAAGCTGATTTTTGCCATTGTAGTTCACTCTCCGTGCTTTCTACAAGGCTCAAGAACAAGCTAACCCCATATGTCTGCACTCTGCTTAGTTCTGCACAGTGAGATTTCCTGTCATGTGAACAATAGGAAATGAGTTGAATGAAACTTGTCTCGATGCCTTGGTAAGTATGACGCCCGCAGCACTAACTCCCAAATTCACAGCTTGCATTGAGCGTCGCTTCTTTGGGTACTCTCGTGTCGGGCTTGGACGCTTGCCAATGTCCCGCCGGCTTGCGCCTAGGCGAGGCATTCCGCCTGTGTCCTGTCTTTTGGGGAAGGCTCTCTGCTATTTAAATGTTGCTTTTTCTCTTTTTCCCTTGTTTCAATTTATTTTCAATATGATAAATATTCCTGAAAACCAAAAAATGCCGCTTTTGAAGAGAAAAACCTCACGAACCCCCTTGCGAAGGCCCGTGAGGAAAAGAGGTGATTTCGAGGTGTTTAGACGGGCTTTCCCATCTGTTACTATTGAAAAGTGGAACTTATATATAAACTTTTCTATTCTTTAACCATTATTGAGTGGTTAATACTTCGGGCGGGGTGCCCAATATCATTATAAAACAAATCCTCATCCTGTTCCGCACATGCCCAAACACCCAAGAAAGTCCGGGAAGGACCTCAAGATACGCCACAACGTCTTCGACGAGTTCACCAACCGCACCATCTACAAGCTCATCACCGGGGGGTACATCGAAGGCCTTGAATCCCCCCTGTTCATCGGCAAGGAGAGCAACGTCTTCACCGCCCACGCAAAGGGGCATGACCTGCGCATCGTGAAGATCTACCGCCTGGAATCCTGCGACTTCAACCGGATGTATGACTACATCAAGGCGGATCCGAGGTACACAAACATCAGGAAGCGGCGGAGGAACATCGTTTTCGCCTGGGTGCAGCGGGAATACCGCAATCTCATGATAGCCCGGGAGCATGGCATCCTTGTCCCCCTGCCCTATGCGTTCATGAACAACGTCCTCGTGCTGGAATGCATCTCCTCCGGGGACCACATCGCCCCTAAGCTCAAGGATGCCCTTCCCAGAAACCCCGGGCAATTTTTCACCAAGGTAGTGGAGGGCATGCGGAAGCTCCACAAGGCAGGATTGGTCCATGCCGACCTCTCGCCGTTCAACATCCTCAACCGGGATGAGCAGCCGGTGTTCATCGACTTCTCGCAGGCCACCGAGTACGACACCCATGGCGGCGAGGCATACCTGCAGCGCGACATCAGGAACGTCTGCGCTTTTTTCCGCCCGTTGGAAGTGGACGCGGATGAGGCGAAAGTGCGGAAACTCATCACCGGGCCATGACGCCTGCGTTGCCCATCAAGAAGATGAAGTTCGGGACCGTTGCGCCTGTCAAAGGCGCAGCAGGGGTGGGTGGAGGGCATCGTTCCATCATCCAGCGCGCTCAGGAGATTCCCTCCCTGAAAAAGGGCACGCTCACGCCCCTTTGGCAGCCAAACAACAACCTTTAAAAATATTTTACTTCCCACAAAGACCATGACGGAGTATTCTTACGAGCTTAAGATCCCGCGCGAGAGGGTCGCGGTGCTCATCGGCAAGGACGGCGAGACCAAGAAGGCCATCGAGGCAGACACCCACACCANNCCGGAGATCGCGATGCTCCTCCTGAAGCAGGACTATGTCTTTGAGATGATCAACCTCACCGAGTACACGCGCTCGAAGGACGCGATGCTCCGCCTCAAGGGCAGGGTCATCGGCAAGGAAGGCAAGTCCAGGCGCCTGATAGAGGAGCTGACGGAAGCCTACGTCTCGGTCTACGGCAAGACCATCGGCATCATCGGCCTGGCGGAGAACAGCTACGCGGCAAAGCATGCCGTGGAGTCATTGCTCGAGGGGTCCCCGCATTCCACCGTCTACAAATGGCTGGAGAAAAGGAGAAGGGATTTAAAGAGGAAGGAGATGCTGGAATTATAGCATGGCAGACGAACCCATCGCACTTGAGCTGGCAAAGCACCAGAAGGAGATTTCAGTCGCGGAATTCTTCACCAAGAACAGGCATCTTCTCGGCTTCGACAACAAGCGGAAGGCCCTCCTCATGACCGTCAAGGAAGCGGTGGACAATTCGATTGACGCCTGCGAGGAAGCCCGCGTCCTGCCGGAAATCAGCGTCGAGATCATCGAGGTCGGCGAGTTCAAGTACCGCGTCATCATCGAGGACAACGGCCCGGGCATCGTCAAGAAGCAGATCCCCAACATCTTCGCCCGCCTTTTGTACGGCAGCAAGTTCCACACCCTGAAGCAGGCGCGCGGCCAGCAGGGCATCGGCATCTCCGCGGCCGTCCTCTACTCGCAGCTCACCACCGGCAAGCCCGCGAAGATCACCTCCCGGATTTCTCCCAAGCATCCCGCGCATTACTACGAGCTCAAGATCGACACCCACAAGAACATGCCGGAGATCATCAAGGACGATGAGGTGCAGTGGAAGAAGGACCACGGCACGAAAATAGAGATTGACCTCGAGGCGGACTACATGAAGGGCAGGCAGAGCGTGGACGAGTACCTCAAGCAGACGGCTGTGGTGAATCCGCATGTGACGATTGTCTACACCAACCCCAAGGCAGAGCAGGTGATCTTCCCCCGCGTCACCGACCAGCTCCCGGTGGAGTCAAAGTCCATCAAGCCCCATCCGTACGGCATCGAGCTGGGCATGCTCCTCACCATGCTCAAGTTCACCCAGACAAGGACACTCTCGGGCTTCCTCCAGGAGGAATTCTCCCGTGTCGGCACGGGGACGGCAAAGGAAATCTGCGACAACGCCGGCCTCAGCCCCGGGATCAAGCCGCATGACGTGACGCGCGACCACGCCGAGAAGCTGCTCAAGGGCATCCAGAACACCAAGATCATCGCCCCGCCGACGGACTGCCTCTCTCCCATCACGGACAAGGAGCTGGAGAAGGGCCTGCGCAAGGAGATCGCGGCGGAGTTCTACGTCACCACCTCAAGATCGCCGGAAGTCTACCGCGGCAACCCGTTCGTCATCGAGGTGGGCATCGCCTATGGCGGCGAGATCCCCAAGGACCAGGGCATCACCATCCTCCGTTTCGCGAATCGCGTGCCGCTGCTCTATCAGGAGGGCGCATGCGCCATGACGGATGCCATCACCGAGACAAGCTGGAAGCCCTACGGGCTCGAGCAGCGCGGCAATTCCATCCCCGTCGGCCCCGCGGTCATCGTCGTCCACATGGCGTCCGCGTGGGTGCCCTTCACTTCCGAAAGCAAGGAGGCCATCGCCCACTACCAGGAGATCATCAAGGAGATCAAGCTGGCCTTGCAGGAATGCGGCAGGCAATTGGGCATGTACGTCCGCAGGAAATCGCGGGCATCGCAGCAGATGGAGCGCATGAACATGTTCGAG
>DUHN01000006.1 GCA_013330825.1 Candidatus Woesearchaeota archaeon
GGGGCGTCCCCCTTGTCGAATCGCTTCTGCCCTTGATGATGCCGCTCGTGAAAAAGGCGCCCCTCTTCGCTTTTTTCCCAACAACCTCACTCCCTTCCCGTGATCATGCGGTGCACGTAGTCGACGAACTCCCTGGTCTTGCGGTAGTACTCGCTGACGGTGTCTATACTGACCTCGAGGACCTCCTTGCTGTCGAGGGTCGCGATCATGGTGACGTGGCGCCGGAATTCCTCGCGGACGGCGTACTTGGCGCGGCGCAGCTTGAGGAGCAGCGCGAGCAGGTTGAGAGCGTCCTGGACGACCGCGTCGCTGGGATAGATCTTCCGGAGCAGCTCCGCGCGCACGGCCGGGGAAGGAGGCACGGCATCGATGAGCTTCTTCCCCTTTGCATGCTGGAGCAGGGCCTCGACCGCGCACTCATGCGTGGAGATGATGCGCTCCAGCACGTGCTTGATCATGTCCACGGTGCGCGTGTACTTCAGGCTGACGTAGAAGAGGTGGTCCACCCTCTTCAGCTCCTCGATTGTGTTCTCCAGGTACTCATCCATGGGGGGTGATGGCATCGTTCCTCGGTACTGGCTGGTTCAGGATGTCCTCTGCGGCGGCGATGAAACTCCCGGCAGCCTTTGCATACTCGGCGACCTGCCCCCGGGAAAGCACGGTCGTCTCATAGTCGTTGGTGCAGATGATGAACGCGTCCGCGCGCTCGAACTCCACCGGGCTCTTCTGGCGCCCGACGAGGATGTTGCGCAATGCCAGCAGGGCCTCAACGCCTTTCCTGTCGAAGCCCAGCCTGTCCGCGAGCCTGAAGCGGAACGCGCTGTACCTGCCGGAGAACGACCGCGGGAACTCCCCCGCCATGCCCCTCAGGCGCCCGTCCGCGAGCAGGGCGTTCATGGCGTAGTCCATCGCCAGGAAGAGATGCTCCACCGCGGAGACGAACAGTCTCGGGCTCTTGAGCGCGGGATACGTGACGGTGAGAATGTGCTGCGCCGCCGCGATCCGCTCCTTCGCCAGCCCGCGATATTCCTCGGTGGTTTTCATGGGATATTAAGGGAATGGTGAATGGTAATGCCCTACTACTCATCACCGCCCTGCGGGCGGAGGATGTGAGGCGCCGCGCCCAGTGCTGCACGCGCGGCGCATCTTTTGCGCCGCCCAATGGCGGCGCACTATCCAAGCGCGCCCGTCGCAACGCTGGAGGGCGCGCCACTCTTTCCCCGCGAAGCGGGCTATGAATCATGGCTCAACTCTGAATTCTGCCGATAAACACGTCAAGACTGCAATTTGAGGATGGCGGCCGCGATGTCCCCCCCGGATTCCTCCAGCGCCTTCTTTGCCTCTTCTTCCGAGCAGTTGGCCTGCTGGACGACCGCCTGGACGTCCTCGCCGCTTATCTGGGGGGCCTCGTCGGCTTCCTCAACCCTGCCGGAGACCTGGAAGGAGTCCTGCCCCATCATGTTGATCCTGACCACCTGAGGACTGCGGATGACGAGGGTCTTGCCCGTGGTCCTGATGACGACCTCGGTGGCGTCAATCTCCTGCTGCTTTATGCCCATGCGCTGCATGGCCTTCTGCATATCGCGGGGATTCATGCCGGGAATCATCCGATCACCCGATGCCCAGGAGAGAATTTCCGTACGCGTAGAGAATGAGCATGATGACCATCACCACGCCGGCGATGATGATGATGTGGCCGGGCTTGAAGCGCAGCTTGCTGTGGTACTCGTCGAAATACCTGACCAGGCCGCCCATGCCGGACGGCATCTGGATCCTGTTGTCTCTGTTGCTCATGGGAAAATAAGCGGGGCAGGAATAAGCCGCCTTTTGTCGGGCTTGCCGCTCCACAGGGGAGCGTGGCCCGCGCCGGCATTCAACTCAGCGTCGCAATGGACTTGCACCGCCAGGGGCTCACCGTCTCAGCCATCCCCTGCGCAATTCCGGAGGTTATCTCGGCTCCCTCGCGGGATCCTTCGCGTCTGCCGGGAACACGTTCCCGAGCAGGCCAGAAACCTTGCGGTTCCCGATCCATCATCATTCGCGCGCAGGGCGGTCTCGTTTCTGTGTGGTTGCCTCCCGTCTCCGGGACTCTCTGGCGAGAGCAGGCATAATGCCTCAACACCGCGCCTGTGACAGCGCGGCCTTGACACACTGGTGGGCGGACTTTCCTCAGCACAAAGCCGTGAGCCAGCTACCCACCCCGCTTCACGATGCGAGGGAAAAGAAGTTTATAAACTTTTGGGGTTTTTAAGTGGTTTGTTTCACTTGTTTTGAAATCGAAGATACAGAGAAATTCCAATAAAACAGAACGGAGCCAATAATAAACTCTTATGCGTTCTTTCATTTCCACTTCACCAGGATAGCCATGCACAGCCGCTGCTCCCCTGTCCAGACGTCCTTCTGCCTCTCGATGACGAAGCCGTATTTGGCGTAGTGCGGCTCGAGCACGGCGAGGTCGCGGCACAGCACCCCGACCTTCCCGTCGTCCTTCAGGATGTACTCCGCCTGGTAGAACAGCTCGCCGTACAGCTTCTGCACGTCCTTCGAGACGAGCTTTCTGGAAGGCTCGGGGATCTTGGTGACGATGCGGTCAACGGACTTCTCCCTGAACTTGATGTCGAGCCATTCCGACTCCACCCTGCTCAGGTAGACCACCTTCTCCACGCCCGCGATCTTCGCGTTCTTCCTGCCGTAGTCGACGTACTGGAACGCGGCGTCAAAGCCGGAAATCGGCAATTTTTCTTTTTTTATTTTCTTGTCAATGGATTCGAACAGCGATGAAACGCCTTTTTCCCTGAACGGTGCGAGCCTGGCGAAGGCCAGCTTGTCCTTCCGGTAGAACTGCACGGGCTTGCCGGACGCGTACAATGCCGCCTCGATGACGATGGCGCCGTCGTTGACGAACGGGTCGAGGAGCGTGTGCTTCTTCCGGTAGCCGGCATAGCGGAGCAGGCCGTACGAGATGGTGCCGCGGACCGAGACCGGGGTGAGGAATATCTTGTAGTCCCGCTTGCCCGCGTCGAAGCCGGTGAAGTCTATCCCCAATGCGAAGGAATCATCGACGATGGACGCGAAGAAAGTGACGTCCGGCGAGGCCATCTTGACAGCAGCATCAACGCCGTATTCTCTCTTCATGAGCCTATGGAGCGCATCTCCCAGCAGTTTCTCGACGTCCGGGCTGGAGAAGCCGTGCTCCCCCCTCCTCTCGCACGAGGCGCGGAAGCTCATGCCTTCGAAGGCAAAATCCCCAAAATTTTCCACTTTTCCAATGTGCTTTTCCACGTCTTGCCTGATGTCCGCGAAAGAGAAATGGGCAAGATGGAAGAGGACACGGTCTGCCGACTGGGAGACATACGCAATTTTCGCGAGTTCCTCGCAATCCTTGATCTGGAAGAGGACCGCGCCCTTCAGCACCTCTGCCTCCGATGCGCCGAGCCCTTCCAGCTCCTCTCTGGCGGCGTCCTCGAGGCCCAGGGGTACGATGGCAACTCCTTTCATGGCATCACAGGAAGAAAAGCATTTTAAAAAGATATGCTGTATGGAGGAGAGAAATGACGGAAAAAAGCAACCCGAGGCAGATTGTCCTCGACACCAACTTCCTCCTCATCCCGGCGCAGTTCGGGGTGGACATCTTCTCCGAGATTGACAGGGTCTGCGCGTTCAGGCACAAGATCGCGGTGATGGAAGGCACCCTGAAGGAACTGGAGCATCTTGCCGCGATGGGCACCGCGCCGGAGAAGCGGGAGGCGCGGCTCGCGCAGGGGCTCGTCAGGAGCTACAGGCCGAAGGTCATCCCGATGGAAGGCATGGACGTGGACGCCGCCCTGCTTGAGCTGCCCCCTGAGGAGGCCATCGTCGCCACCCAGGACCAGGCATTGAAAAGGAAGCTGATGGAGAGGGGCATCCCGCTGCTGGTNNTAAAAGAATAAGGTTTATAAATCGCCCTCCGCCCCCCAGAAGGATGTTCTATAAGCTGGAAGTCAAAGACCATATCAGGGTGCCCCCTGACACCTTCAACCTCCCCCTGGAGGAGGCGGTCGTCAAGCGCATCAAGAAGAAATACGACGGATTCATCTCGAAGGACCTGGGCATCGTGATCGATGTCTCCGGCGTCAAGGAGATCGGTGAGGGCATCATCATCCCCGGGGACGGAGCATCGTACTATGAGGCGGTGTTCATCCTCCTCACGTTCAAGCCGGAGATGCAGGAAGTCGTGCTCGGCAAGGTCCGGGACATCGCGGAATTCGGCGCCTTCATGAACCTCGGCCCCATCGAGGGCATGATCCACATCTCGCAGACCATGGACGATTTCGTGTCGTTCAGCAAGGATAAGCACCTCACCGGCAAGGAGAGCAAGCGCGTCCTCAAGGTCGGGGACGTCTGCAGGGCGCGCATCATCGCCATCTCGTTCAGCGACCCCCTCAACCCCAAGCTCGGCCTCACGATGAGGCAGCAGGGCCTCGGCAAGCTTGAGTGGGTCAAGGAAGACCAGTCCAAGAAAGCCCCCGCAGAGGAAGAGAAGCCCACCAAGGAGAAGAAGAAATGAAGAAGAAAATCTGCAAGCGCTGCAAGTCCATCGTGGACGGGAACAAGTGCAACGACCCCGCGTGCCAGGGGCTGCAGAGCGGCCAGGCGGCGCAGAGCTACAAGGGAAGGATATTCATCGTAGACGCGAACAAGTCACAGATTGCGAAGAAGATCGGCCTCCCCTACGCGGGAGAATACGCCATCAAGGTGAGCTAGCATGGAACTCAGCATCTCGCAGAAGGACAAGGAACCTCTCCTCTCCAGGATGAGGGTGTGCGGCGAGCTGGCCTTCGAATCCACGACGCCGTCCAATGCGGAAGTCCGGAAGGCCGTCGCTTCCTCGATCAAGGCGGACGAGAAGCTTGTTGTGGTGAGGAAGGTCCACAACTTCTTCGGCAGGCGCAAGGCCGCGTTCGAAGTATGCGTGTATGACGACGACAAGGCGATGGCCGCCATAGAGCCCGCACCAAAGAAGAAAGGCGGCGCGGCAGAGGCGCAGCCGGCCCCGGAGAAGAAAGAGGAACAGGCAACCCCCGAAAAGAAGGAAGAGAAAGCCGCGCCGGAAAAGAAAGAAGAGCCCAAGCACGCTCCTGAGAATAAAGAAGCCAAGCCTGCAGAGGAGAAGCAAGAAGCCAAGGCCGCAGGGGAGAAGAAGGAGTAAGCCATGGCAGCACCGGCAAAAGGCGGAAAACCAGCGGCAAAGGGCAAGAGCTATGCCGTCCGCAACGTCTTCGAGAAGCAGGGCGACAAGCTGGCGCAGAAGAACAAGACCTGCCCGAAGTGCGGCCCGGGGATGTATCTGGCGGCGCACAAGGACCGCGTGTACTGCGGCCACTGCCATTATACTGAATTTCTAGGAAAGAAATAAGAACAGAGTGTTTCTCCCCGTATGGCCATGGATATAGGTCAAAAAGTCGGCTCACTTGCTGCTTACTATGCTCCTGTGCAGGGCATCATCAGCTACGCTTCTGCCCAGGCAGTCCGGATTGAAGAACGACTTTGGGAATGGCACACCCGGAGGGATCCGACCGCGCATTCCTTTAACTACCGCATTTCTGGAGTATATGGATGCGCAAACAGCGGAGACCCTTCCAAGACCTTCGTTCGCTACAAGCTTGCCTCAGAAGACACTTACCGCGGCATGGGCAGGGAGCGGCGGCTGCGGCACGCTGGCGCCAGAGTGGTTGACGCCCTCATTGAGGACGTCCAAAACCATTTAAAATCGGATGACGCGCGCAAAGCACAGACGCAATACTCCTTTCATATCAGTCAATGTGAAGAAGTCGGTCTGGACACCAAGAAAATAAAAAGCCTGAGCGTGCCTATCGTTGATGCATACATCACAACGGCAGTCCACCATATCGGAAAAAAGAGCAGCATCCACTCCTCCATCAGTTTTCACTTCGGCGCGATGTTTGCCAAAGACGCGGGCTGGACGGAGGAGCGGCTTGCCGGCCTGTATGACCGAATCATCTCCATCCATGCCGAGCATGGCGCGGAATACCTGAAAAAAGAGCACGTGGATGCCGCGCAGGACATCTACAGGCGAGGAAAACACTTTCTGGATGAGTTCGGCGGGAATAAGGACATCCTTAAAGGCTTTGCCGTCTCCCTCTTCAACTATTATGCGCAGCAGGCACACGCGATGCTCGACAGATCCTTCTCCGACCCCGGAGCAAGGGGATCCATGCAGGAATACGTCAAGGTCATGTGGCCATCGGTGAACATGAAGAAGATTCTTGATGGAGGATTGATTGATGACGCCGGCGAACTCGGCCGACTGGAGAGACGAATGGCGGCGCAGATGACGGATATCGTCATCAAGGAGATTCCAGAGGAGTACAGGGTCCCGATAAAACTCCAATAATCGTGCAAAATCCATCGAGTATGTTACCTTTTTTCCGCCTTCTCCCACAACAGCTCGAAATGCTTCCTGTAGGCGGCAATCGTCTCCCTGTTCCTGTTCACGATGACCTTGAAGGATTTCTCCGTGTAGATGAATGTGGCAATCATGTGGTCGGAGAGCGTCATGCATGCCGGCCCGCAGATGTCCTTGCCCAGAAACCTCACCTCAAAATTCTCCCATTGCCGCATCCTTGCCTGAAAATAATCCTTTGACTTTTTGTCATCATAGGAAATCACCCTCGACAGGATGCTGTTCTTCAGCCGGACCTTGTGCCATTCGTCGCTCCTCCTCTTCCCATAGACCTCGGCCAATGCCCGGGAATAGCCGATCCCCAGAAAAACGCTGCTCTTCTTCTCCACCAGCTCGAAAAACGCCTCCAGGATGCCGTCAACACCGGAATAGATCCTGATTTCCCTGTTCCAGATGGCGTTGAAGAACGAGACAGTATCCTTGGCGATTTCGCCGCTTTCGATGTGGATCGCCACTGGCACGTCCGCCCACAACACAATGATCACCTTGTTCCCGAACGTGAAGGTGGTGATGGACGACCTTTCCTCTTCCGGAAGGACGTCCATTTCTGCAAGCTCCATCCTCACCTCTTCATTCGACAGGATCTTGAGCGGGATTTTCCCCTTGACCCTCCTTGCATCCCATATCTCATAGAAAGATCCCATGATTTCCCGAAACCGGGCCATCGTCCCGTGGACATACACGGACTGCCCCTCCTTCAAGACAAGGTTCAACGCGGCCCGCACACCGTTCTTCGATGAGAAAACCTTGACATCCGGCCCCGCATGCGGAGGCGCCCTCAGCTTCTCCAGGTCCGGAAGGACAGCCCTGACCTGCTCCTGCTTCTCCTCAAGCATCGCAAGAAGCTGGCCGGGCTCCGCGGCCTTGAAGTACTTCTTGCTGTCCTTGACGACATAGCTCGCCAATCCCGAGCCCAGGAGCTTTTTCAGGCGGTCGTAGGTGAATGTCCTGTTCGTGTCCGTCCTCTTCGCGAGTTCGCTTGCCGTGGCCTCTCCGGAGGTGAGCAGCGTCACATAGAGCCTGACTTCCGCCTCGGTCAGGCCGAAACTCTGCAATACCTGCTCTTTGTCCATCAGCTGTTCTGAGGAGGCCCTCTTTTTAATAATGTCGTTTTATTTCAAGACAACATAGATTATTATAGGAAACATTATATTGCTACTATTTGGTGATTACAATGAATACCCCCGTACCGTTTCAGACGACAAAGCCGGACATCAGCGCACTGAGGGCGCGATACCCTTCACTGGCGGAATTGCTGCACGGGAAATTTGCAGACAAGCCGAATGTGTACGAGTTCCCGCAAGGAACCGTGGTGAGCTGGGAGCTGCTCCAGGGCAAACCGAAGAACCCGACCTATGGAAGAGTTCCTCCCGGAAAATATGAATTTCCCACGAGCCATACTGAGGAAGTAACCGTCCTTGAGGGGGACCTGGAGGCAAGGATCGGCGATGCCACGTGCCGGGCCGGGCCACTCCAAAAAATAACTGCGCCCCCCAACACCATCCTCCGCCTTGACGTGAAGGAGGGTCCCGTGCACTACTTTTGCGAATACAGGTGACCATGGCGCTGACACCGGCAAGGATACGCAGATACAAAAATATGGACTCTCTCATAGGCAACACGCCGCTCGTGAAATATGCGGGAGAGGTGCCGAACGGAAACGCCGTCTGCATCAAGAGGGAATGCGACAACCCGTTCGGAAGCCATTACGACCGCGTCTATCTGGCATTGTTCAGGGAATTCGAGGCGAACAGAGGACTGACGGCGGAGACTCCCGTCATGGAGACCTCCTCGGGGACCGCTGCCGTCTCTTTCGTCGGCGTGGGCGAGGCGCTCGGCTTCGAGAATTTCCACGTCGCCATCCCGCAGGGAATCGATTCCACCATCAGCGACCTGCTCGGCGTCCCGGAAGGCCGAGAGATGCCGAAGCCTGACTACCTCAAGGACACCGTCGCGCGCATCGTGGAAGGGAAACGGGCAACCGTCTACTTCACCCCAGAGCAGGACTACGTCAATGGCTTTCCTGATTTCATCAAGCGCTTCCTCCCGAGGAACAGGGATGTCGCGTTCCTCAACCATTCCATGGACCGGCAGCGGGGAGGGCCCGCGTACGCGAACAACGAGACATCACTCTCCGCGCTGGAAGGGATCACGCGCGAGGCGCAGCAACAGATCCCCATCGGCATCTACATGCCCGCTGTCGGGAACGGCTCTTCCGTCCTCGGGCCGGCGCGGGCGCTTTCCGAAGAATCCCTTATCATCCCTTTCGAGTCTGTCCAGTCCGCCGTGCTCTATGACCGACTCTACCCGGGCAGATACCAAAAACGATTTGGAATAGAGCCGGGAACATTGCCCAAACACAAATTGCGCGGAACAAGCTACCAGGGCATTGATTTTCCCCACATCAGGAGCGCCGTCACCCAGGGCATCATCGATGATGTCGTCCTCATCGGCGACCGGTGGCTTGACGCCGCCTATCACCAAATGACGGGAAAAGACGAGACGGCATCTTTGCCCCATTGGGATCAGGAATTTCCCGGATGCGGGGAATACGGGCGGTCAACACGGGCAGGGATAGCTGCCGCATTGGACGTCGCGAAAACATGTCACGGAAAGAACATCCTCGTCATCGCCTATGATAAGGCAGACCGCTATGACAAATGGCCAATCATCCCCAAATGACTACTTGCCCCTCATCGCCTTCTGGAAAATAAGCAGATCCTCATTGGTCAATTTCTTCTTCGACTTTATCTTCTCCTCGACTGATTTCTGCAGGTCGTCGAGGCTCTGCCGCTCCCTCTGCTGGCGCGACCTGGACCTCTCCGCGTCCATCGCGTCAAGCTGTGCCTTGATCTTGTCCGTCTCCACGAGTTCGGCCTTGAGCCTGGCGTACTCCTCCGAGAACTGCTTCTTGAACCCGAGGAATTTCTGGAGGGCTTCCTTCTCCTCGGGCTTCAGCTCGTCAATCTGCTTCGCAAGGGCAACAACCTGCTCATGGACCTTCTGGCTCTCGCCTGCCTTGTGGACGACGAGGAGATGGTACGACTCCGCCTCCTTGCCGAGGTCGTGCGCCTTCTCCCGCTTGTCGCGCTGCTCCTTCGCGGCCTGCTTCGCCTCGACGATGAGGGCATAGTCCTTCTTCAGCGCCCTCATCTTCACCATGAGCCGCTTCTCCTTCTCGAAGGAGATGCCCCCTGTCTCGATGGTGGTCTCGATCCTGTCCATCTGGGCCCTGATGGCCCCCGGATTGATGCGCAGGATATCCCTGTCGATGGGCGGCCCCTTCTCCGGGGGAACGGCCGCCTTCAGCTCCTTCTGGGTGGAATCGCGCTTCTGCTTCAGCCCCCTGACATCCTTGGTCAGCGAGTCGCGCTTCTCCTTAAGGTCCCTGATCTGCCGGATGAGCCCCTTGATCCGGGAAGAGAAAGAATTCTTCGCCGAGAACCACTGCTCTTTTTCCTTGTCGATGGCGTCGAGCTTCTGGCGCATCTCCGCTATCTTCGCCTTACGCTCGCGCAGAGCTGAAACTAGCTCCTGTGGTGTTGTCATAGGTCCTCGACTCCGGTGCGTGCGACATGCTCAAAAGGAAAAAACAGGGGAGCCTATCCGAACAATGCTCCCAGGCCAGCCGCGGCGGACTCCTCGGATTTCTTTTCTTCCTCGGCCTTCTTCTTCTCGTCCGCCTTGCTGTCCGCTTTCCCTTCCGATGCTGCCGCGGGCGCTGCCGCCACTGCCACCGGCATGGCCGCCTTCTCGACTGCCTCGTCGATGTTGACTCCCTCGAGCGCGGCGACAAGCGCCTTCGCCCTGGCTTCATCCACCTTGACGCCGGCAGCCTCCAAGACCTTCTTGACAGACGCCTCGTCCACCTTGTGCCCTGCCTTGTGCAGGAGCATCGCAGCATAGATGTATTCCATGGTTGTTTCCTCCGTTAGTATGACTTATAGTTTTGTTGCCTGCTTGAGCCCGAGCATTCCCCGGTGGGCCTTTGCGATGATGTCTGGCATGATGTCCCTCTCGAAGATGCACCGCGCCCTGCCCAGGGCCCTGGCGTCGTTGGACGCCCTGCCGATTAGGTGCTTCATGGTCATCTTGGTCGGATATGCCGCGAACATGGCGAGATTGAACGACCAGCGCGAGGCGTTGGACAGCCTGCCGAGGTATTCCCTGTCATCGACGCTGAGGATGTCCCTCTGGTAGATGATGCCGTTCTCGTAGACCGCGGTGAGGTCGAGGCCGACTTCCATGGGCTGGATGCCCAGCCTCGCCAGGATCTCCGCGACCTTCGGCTTGATCTTCTCCCCGGACTTCGCGACCACCGTGTCCGCCTTGACCGCGACCTTGCCGCCTTCCACCCCTGCCTTGACGCCGATGGCGCCGAACTCGCCGATGACCGGGCCGGGAGCGAACGGCGTCGGGCCGGCGGGAATGATGATGTCCCTCGGCGCGGTCTGGCCTGCCTTCGCGGGCGCGGGGGACTTGTTCTGCCTCAATGTCCTGCTGAGCGAGAACGGATTCCCCCTGGTGAGGATGAGCGCGGGCATGCCGTACAGGTACTGCTCGAGCTGCTCGATGCCGGGCTTCGCCGCCTTCGCCTGCTCGATCGCGATTTTGATGAGCCTCCTCTTGGTCATCACCATCTCCACGGAGCCGCGGAGCTTTGCCCTCATGGTCTGCAACTGGGGAGCGGGCAGGTTCTCCATGTTGACCGCGCCGATGATGGGATAGTCCTGCAGCAGCTTCACGATCTTGGCTACGACTTCCTTCTTGTAGGGTGCGACGTGGGCCATGCTATCTCTTCCTGCCTTTCCTGGGCTCCTCTTCGGCGTGGGACTCCACTTTGACGGGCTTGCCCATGGTGAGCTTGACGGACACGTCCCTGATGCTGTTCTCCGCGCTGGGGATGGCGTTGAGGATGCTCTTGTAGACGGTCTCGATGTTGTCGATGAGCTCCTCGTCGCTCATGGCCTCCGTTCCCGCGGCGAACTTGATGGACGGGGCGCTCTTGGTCTGGACCCTGATGAGCTTCTGGAGGCGGTCGTAGAGGATCTTGAGGTTCGCGTTGGGGGGGACGACGCAGCCCGCCTTCGGGTTCGGCATCTTGCCCCTGGGGCCGAAGACGCGTCCGAAGACCGTCGCGATCTGCGGCATGATGGTCGCCTGGGCGATGAAGTAGTCGTACTGGTTCGTCAGCTTCCTGATGGCCTTCTTGTTGTCCTTGTAGGCGCGGACCATCTCCTCCGCCGTGACCACGCCGTCGCAGACCTGCTTCGCCTGGTCGGTTAATTCTGGGCCGACGATGGCGCACACCTTCGTCTTCTTGCCGCGGGTGTAGTGCAGGGAGATGAACTGGTCGACGTTGTTCTGCTGCTTCTTCATGTCGAGGTTGTGCAGGTTGATGATGACGTCTACTGACTGTACGAAATTGCGCTTCTCAGAAGAAGATTTCAGCTTCTTTACTGCCGCTATGAGGTCTTTCCTTTCCATTATCAGCCCCTCCTACCATGAGAGGTAGTATGACGGGAATGGGGATGGGAACTCTGGAGCGTTTATAAAGGTAACGATTTAGGGTTCTGTTGCATAATCGGGAGTTTCTATAAGCGTGTTGCGATTAGGGAGTTTTCACGCTTTATAAACTCCCTTCTACTCAAAGAAGGGAATAAAGAAAATTCATGGCTTCTGCTGTCTAAAACAGGATAGCGGAAACTCTTAAATGCGTTGAAAAACGCTCCTTCCCACCCTAAAACGATGGGGAGCGAGGCAGGCTCTTTCACACAGGCAGGGGGTTTAACCGCTCCCTGCCTTTCTTCTCGAAAATAGGTAAAGATTTAAATAAAAAGGAAGGCATAATCATTTGGAGAGTGGTATTATGTCAAACAAACGTTTAGATGGAATCCAAGCATCTATCACAAAAAGCAGAAAGAAAATAGAAGCGGAATTAAAAAAAATAAAAAAACAAGTCTCAAAGATGAAGGATTAACCAAAACTCTTCTCCAAGAGTGTTTTCCACCTATTCCTTCCACCTACACCAATCCCCGCCATCTCTGCGGGCGTCTTTCCCATCGTCGAATGTATCTGAATGAAATTGTAGTAATTCTGAAAGGCATTGGTCATGGCTTCTGCGCTCTCCTTGCTGTCCATCCCTCGCATAGTCTTTATCCTGTCTCGGCTTGTCCCAATACGGGCTTTTGCATTTCTGGCACTCTCAGCGATACACATTTATACGCACGAATACACACCCCAAACACCCACACAAACCATAAAACTTTATAAATCATCCCTGCATTTCACGATGCGGGGGGTTGTGATGGAATCAAAGGCAGTTTCTACCCATAGTGGCCGTACCATGCTCGACAGAATCGGCTCCCCACAGGACCTCAAGCTCCTGAGAAGAGACCGGCTCCCCCTGCTCGCGAAGGAGATCCGGCAGCGCATCCTGGAAGTGGTCTCGAAGAACGGCGGCCACCTTGGCGGGCCGTTGGGAGCGGTGGAGCTGGCGATCGCGCTCCACTACATTTATGACACCCCCAAGGACAAGATCGTGTGGGACACCGGCCACCAGAGCTATCCGCACAAGCTGCTCACCGGCCGAAACAAGAATTTCGACACCCTGCGGCAGTTCAGGGGCGTGTGCGGCTTCTGCAACATCGAGGAATCAGAGTACGACGTCTTCGGAGCGGGGCACGCGTCCACCGCGATCTCCGCCGCCCTAGGCATAGCGAAAGCAAGAGACCTCAGGAAGGAAAATCACAAGGTCGTCGCGGTCGTGGGGGACGGCGCCCTGACCGCTGGGCTCGCCTACGAGGGGCTCAACAACGCCGGCGTGCTGAACTCGGACATCCTCATCATCCTCAATGACAACCGCATGAGCATCTCGCCCAACGTCGGCGCCCTCTCCAGGTACCTGCACAAGATCGTGGCCATGCCGAGCTATTCCCGGATCAGGAAGACCACGGCGCAGCTCCTCAAGGCCATCCCCGGCGTCAAGGACGAGGAAGTCCGGAGAGTGGGGGACATGGAAAGCAGGTTCAGGAACATCGGGACCCCGGGGGCGCTGTTCGAGGAGCTTGGCCTGAGGTATTTCGGCCCCATCGACGGCCACAGCACGGACGAGCTCATCAACACGCTCCACAACCTCAGGGACATGAAAGGGCCCGTGCTGCTGCACATCCTGACGGAGAAGGGCAAGGGCTACCCGTTCGCGGACACCGACATCGAGAAGCTGCATGGCATGTCGCCCTTCGACGTCAGCAATGGGAAGAAGCATCCCACCTCCGGAGCGATCACCTACACCGCGGCGTTCTCGGACGCTCTCCTCACCATCGCGAAGCAGAATCCCAAAGTCATAGCCATCACCGCGGCCATGAAATCAGGGACCGGGCTGGACAAGTTCGAGAAGCTGTTTCCTGACAGATTCTTCGACGTGGGCATCGCGGAGCAGCACGCCGCGACGTTCGCCGCGGGCCTCGCCATCTCCGGCATGCGGCCGGTGTGCGCCATCTACTCGACATTCCTCCAACGGTCGTTCGACCAGATCATCCACGACATCGCGATCCAGAACCTGCCGGTGGTGTTCGCTCTCGACCGCGCTGGTCTGGTGGGAGATGACGGGCCGACCCACAACGGGCCGTTCGACATCGCCTACCTGAGGATGATCCCCAACATGACCGTCATGGTGCCCAGGGACGAGAACGAGCTGAGGCACATGCTCTATACAGCGACATCCATCAACGGCCCGTCCTCGCTGAGGTATCCGCGCGGCTCCGGCACCGGAGCCAGGATGGATGATGCCCTGGTCAGGCTGCCCATCGGCAAGGGAGAGCTCCTGAGGAAAGGCAAGGACATCCTCATCATCGGCGTCGGCCCCATCCTCACCGATGCGCTCGAAGCCATGAAGGAAGCGAAGGCGGATGCCACGATCATCAACGCCCGGTTCGTGAAGCCATTGGACGAGCAGCTCATCCTCGCTGAAGCGGCGAAGCACGGGCACCTCATCACCGTCGAGGAAGGCCAGGCGGCAGGGGGATTCGGCTCGGCTGTCGCCGAGCTGCTGGCGAAGCACGACGTCAGGATCCCGCTCACCATCATCGGCATCCCGGATACCTTTGTCGAGCACGGCAAGCCGGCCATCCAGAAGCAGCTCGCGGGCATCGACAGGGAGTCCATCAGGAAGGCCATCTCCCATGCGCTCAAGCCAAACAACATCCCTAACCATCATTCCCACCATAAACGATAGAGGAAACAGATGATTCCCCTGAACACCGAGCAAGAAAAACAGGCAGGCATCATGAGGCCCAGAAGGAAATCCCGGAAAGTGAAGATAGGCAAGCTCTTCATCGGCGGGGATGCGCCCATCAGCATCCAGTCCATGACTACGACAGAGACCACGGATGCCCAGGCCACCATCGAGCAGATCAACGGGCTGGAAGAGATCGGATGCGACATCGTGCGCGTGTCCGCCAACACGATGGACGCGGCCAAGGCCCTCAAGGAGATCAAAGCCAACATAGGCATACCCTTGGTGGCTGACATCCACTTTGACTATCGCATTGCGCTGGAAGCGGCCAAATATGCCGACAAATTGCGGATCAATCCCGGCAACATCGGGGGGCAGCAGCAGGTCAAGGCGGTGGTGCAGGCGGCGAAGGAATACAGCCTTCCGATGAGGATCGGCGTCAATCTCGGCTCTCTGGAAAGGGACCTGTTCATGAAATACGGATATTCTCCCCAGGCCATGGTGGAGAGCGCTTTCCGCCATATTAAGATGCTCGAAGCCGAGGATTTTTTGGATATCATCGTCTCGCTGAAAGCGTCAGATGTTCCCAGGATGGTCGAGGCATACCGGCTGTTCGCCGCGCAGAGCGAGTATCCCATCCACCTGGGGGTCACCGAGGCCGGATCGAAAGTGCCCGGCGCGATCAAGTCATCGATGGGCATGGGCATGCTGCTTTCCGAAGGGATAGGCGACACCATACGGGTCTCGCTGTCAGACGATCCCAGGGAGGAAGCCAAGGTCGGCAAGCTGATCCTGCGCTCCCTCGGGCTGCGGAAGCAGGGCGTCGAGGTCACGAGCTGCCCGACGTGCGCGCGGACGGAAGTCGATGTCATCAAGCTCGTCGAGGAACTCGAAAACAGGACAGAAGGCGTCCGCGAGCCCATCCACGTCGCCATCATGGGCTGCGCGGTCAACGGGCCCGGGGAATCGGGGAAAGCGGACATCGGCATCGTGGGAGCGCCGGGAAACCACCTGCTCTACAAGAACGGGAAGATCACGCGCCGCATAGAGGACAAGGATGTCATGCCCACGCTGCTGAAGGAGATCGACGAGCTGGCGGCGCAGAGGAGATGAATGCCCTACACCTTCTCCCCCTCAAGCCTGTCGCTGCTCAAGGACTGCCCGCGCTGCTTCTGGCTGCACTTCACCAAGGGCATCAAGCGTCCTGATTCCATCTTCCCCTCCCTGCCGTCCGGCATGGACCGCGTGCTGAAGGAGCATTTCGACCGCTTCATGGAAAAGGGTGAGCTACCGCCGGAACTCGCCGAATGCAACGGCGAGTGCAGGCTTTTCAATGACAAGAGCCTGCTTGCGGTCTGGCGGAGCAATTTCAATGGCATACGCTGGAAGGATGAGCGCGGCAACCTGTTCCGGGGAGCGGTGGACAACATCCTCGTGAAAGGAAAAAAACTCGTCGTGCTGGACTACAAGACGCGCGGCTATCCGCTCAAGGAGGACACTCCTGCCCATTACCAGGACCAGATGGACATCTACAATCTCCTCTTCAGGAAGAACGGCCACGAGACGGAAGACTACGCCTACCTGCTCTTCTACCACCCGAACACCGTGCACGGGAACGGGGACGTGGATTTTCATTCAGATTTGGTAAAAGTCCCCATTGACGCCTCCAACGCTGAAAGAATATTCAGGAAAGCGCTTGAGGTGCTGGAAAAAGAGATTCCGCAGCCGGCGGAAGAATGCGGCTTCTGCAGGTGGGCGCGGGATGCGGGAGGACAATCATGAAGATCCTCTCCCTTCTCGGCTCCACGGGCAGCATCGGCACCCAGACCATCGAGATAGTGAGAAGATACCCTTCTGAATTCAGGGTGGCCGGGCTGACCACCAACGCCAAGATCGACGTCCTCCAGCATCAAATCGAGCTCCTGAAGCCGGAGGCCGTCGCCGTCATGGACGAGGCCAAGGCGGAGGAATTGGAGAGGAAGGCCACCGTCGCCGTCTACAAAGGAATGGAGGGCATCAGGAAGATCGCGCGGCTGGAGCAGGCGGACACGGTGGTGAATGCGCTCGTCGGCTCCATAGGGATCGAGCCCACGTACGATGCCGTGATGCACGGGAAGAACATCGCGCTCGCAAACAAGGAGACTCTCGTGGCCGCGGGCAGCGTGATCGTGGAGGCCATAGGAAAAAAAGGAATCTCGTTCATGCCCATCGATTCCGAGCATTCTGCCATCTTCCAATGCCTGAAGGGGGAACGCATGAAAGAGCTGAAGAGCATCACCATCACCTGCTCCGGGGGGCCGTTCCGGGAACTTTCCCCACGGGAGATGGCCGGCGTGACCATCACGGATGCGCTGAAGCACCCGACATGGAAGATGGGCGCGAAGATCACCGTCGACTCGAGCACGTGGATGAACAAAGGCTTCGAAGTCATCGAGGCCCACTGGCTGTTCGGCATTCCCTATGAGCGCATCAACGTCGTGGTGCATCCGCAGAGCATCGTGCATTCCCTCGTTGAATTTTCCGACAGCTCGGTCATCGCGCAGCTCGGGTGGCCGGACATGACCATCCCCATCCAGTACGCGCTGACCCATCCGCAGCGGCTGCCCACCTCCGCGCGCCCGCTTGACATGGCGGAGGCCCAGAAGCTGGAATTCCTTGCCCCGGACACGGAACGGTTCCCCTGCCTGGCGTACGCGTACGGCGCAGGCAAGGCCGGGGGGATCGTGCCCGCGGCCATGAATGCCGCCAACGAGGTCGCGGTGCAGGCCTTCATCAAGGGGGAGATCGGCTACCTCGACATCCCGGAGATCATCAGGAGGATGATGGACGCCGCGCCGACGCACTCGCATCCTTCGCTGCAGACCATCCTCGACATCGACAAAGGCACCAAGGAGAAGGCCCAGCTGCTCGTGGAGAACGACTTCAGGAGGCAGGCATGAACCACGCCATCATCGTCGCTGCCGGGCGCTCGGCGCGGATGCAGGGGACGGACAAGATCGTCGCGGACCTCGGCGGGAAGCCGCTGCTGGCGTGGGCGCTTGAGGCATTCGAGCAGTGCGCCGATATCGACACCGTCACTATCGTCTCCAGAAAAGAGCTCTTCAACGGCATCAAGGCGCTGGCCGGAAAATACGCCATTACAAAAATAAAAAAAATCATCGAAGGCGGCAAGGAAAGGCAGGACTCAGTGCTCAACGGCGCGGAATCGCTGGGGAACTGCGATGGGGAAGACATCATCATAATCCACAACGGCTCGAATCCCTTTGTTTCCGCCGGGGAGATCAGCGCGTGTATCTCTGCCGCCAGGGAGCATGGCGCCGCCGCCTGCGCGTTTCCGCTGAAGGACACCATCAAGAAGGTGAAGGGCGGCTTTGCGGAGCAGACGCTCGACAGGAAAGACGTCTGGCAGATGCAGACGCCGCAGTGCGCCCGCTACGGCATCCTCAAGGAAGCCTTTTCCCATGCGCTCAAAAACAACGCCCACCATACTGATGATGCCGCCATGGTGGAAGCGCTGGGGAAGAAAGTGAAGATCGTGCCATGCTCCGCAAGGAATTTCAAGGTCACCACCCCCGAAGACCTGGAGATGGCGACACGCATGATTTCAGGAGCGGGCAATGCGCGTGCCCCGAGAGTCGGCCTGGGGCAGGACAGCCACCGCTTCTCCGCAGGAAAAAAAGCGCTCGTGCTTGGCGGTTGCACTATCCCACATGAGCAGGGGCTGGAAGGCAACTCGGACGCTGACGTCATCCTGCACGCATTGTTCAACGCCATCAGCTCGGCCCTGGGGGGACGATCATTGAGCATCATCTCTGACGGGATGTGCAAGAAGGGAATCACGGACAGCAGGGAGTACCTGAAGGCCATCCTGGAGGACATGGGGGACGGCAAATGGGCCATCGGCAATGTGAGCGTTTCCATCGAGGCGAAAAAGCCGAAGCTGGAGCCGCACCACGACGCCATCAAGAAATCCCTTTGCGCCCTGTTGGGCATCGGCCCTTCCTCGATTGGCCTGACGTTCACCTCCGGAGAAGGATTGACGGGATTCGGCCGCGGGGAGGGGATGCAGTGCTTCTGCGCCGTCACGCTCGTCAGATAAATTTTTAAGTATATTAACTTGATAGTGGTTAATCAAAGGGGAAAATCTATATATACCCCTCTGCTTTCTTCTTCATGGGTTGGCCATGATACTGAAATCTCACGCGAAAATAAACCTCACTCTCCACATCGGCCGGAAGGCCAAGGGAGGACTGCACCAGATCGAGAGCGTCATGCATCCGATTGACCTCTACGACAACCTGATGTTCGAGAAGATGGAAGGGGATGAGGTGGTCGTCCACAGCAACAACACCAGCATACTGAACAAGGACAACCTGGCGTATAAGGCAGCCATGATGCTCAAGAAGAAGCACGGCATCCGCTCCGGGGTCCGGATCACCATCGAGAAGAACATCCCCCTGGGAGCGGGGCTCGGCGGGGGCTCCTCGAACGCGGCCATGGCGCTCATCGCCCTCAACAGCCTGTGGAAGCTCCGCCTGGACCAGAAGAAGCTCATGCACGCGGCCTTCGAGCTCGGCTCTGACGTGCCGTTCTTCATCCCCGGGAAGCCCGCCCTCGTGGAAGGCGTGGGAGAGAAGGTCAAGCCCATCACCAGCTACCCGAAGATCAACGCGGTCATCATCAACCCCGGCTTCCAGGTGTCCACCAAATGGGCATATGACGCCTTCGACAAGCACCGGAAGAGGATGCCCAAGAAGAAGGCAATGTCCGCGAGAGCCTATGCCAAGCTGGTGCAGAAGAAGGACATCAACGGCATGGCGGACAACCTCCACAACGATTTCACCGAGGTCGTGGCCAAGCGGTACAAGATCGTCAGGGAGATGACCGGGCTGCTCAACAAGTACGGGGCGCTCAACTCGTGCCTCTCCGGCTCCGGGCCGACGGTCTATGGGCTGTTCTCCAGCATCTACACCGCGAGGGAAGCCTATTTCAAGCTCAAGGACATTTACCCGTTCGTGTATCTGACGAAGACCGTGTAGGAGAATGCGCAGAGGGGCGCCAATCTGCGAGCGTCTCTGTGATTAGGAAAGCGGGCGGCAAGGGGGACGGCCCTGCTCGGAAGCAGGCTTCCGGCATCCACTGCGTGGACTGCGGGGAGTTGCCGTCACCCATTACTAAAGCAAAAGCGAGCCGGCGCCCCCCGAGCGAAGCGAGGCATTCTCCGTCCATGCAATTCACCATTATGCCGACCATCGAAATAGCCAAGAACTCTGGATTCTGCTTCGGGGTGCGCCGGGCCATCGACGTCGCCAAGGACGTGGCCTCGAAGAACCCAGGCACGACGTACGTCTATGGGCAGCTCGTGCACAACGAGCGCGTGATCGAGGACCTGGAGCGGCAGGGCATCGTGTTTGCGGAGGACATCAACAACATCCCCGAAGGCGCGACCACCGTATTGAGGGCGCACGGGGAGCCGGGAACGACGTACCGGGCGATGAAAGAGAAAGGCATCACTTCCTCGACCTCATTAAAGGACGCGACCTGCCCCCTGGTCACCCTGGTGCACAACGTCGCCATCAAGCTGAAGAACGCCGGGTACGACGTCGCCATCTTCGGCAAGCACGACCACCCGGAATCCATCGGCACGAGCTACCACATCAAGGGGAAGGACACCTACATCATCGAGAAGCCGGACATGGACCATGCCCGGGCATTCGTGGAATATTTGAAAGGCAACAACATCAAAAAGGCAGCGCTGGTCTCCCAGACGACGATGTCGGTCTATGGCTACAAGAAGCTGATTGACAATCTTAACCAACTGACCAATGGCACCTTCAGGAACATCCCTTTGTCATTGACAGACGTGAGCGCGGACTACGGGTATGTGGACACCATCTGCAATCCCACCAAACAAAGGCAGTCGGGGACAGAGGAACTTGCCAGAAAGGTGGATGTCATGGTGGTCATCGGCGGCGTGCATTCCTCGAACTCCAAGGAGCTGGCGCAGAAGGCCAGGGAGCTGGGCGTGGAGACGCACTACATCCAGTCAGCGGCGCAGGTCGAGAAGGGATGGTTCGCCGGGAAGGAAAGGATCGGGGTCTCCGCCGGGGCATCGACCCCTGATGTGCTCATTGAGGAGGTTGTTGGAAAAATCAAAGAGGTGGTCTTGTAGCGTGGCGCTCGCGCCCAGGGATGCTGGCTTTTCCGCATGGCGCCTGCCTTCAGCGCACTGCCCCTCGCCGCCTTTTACTCAGTGAGCCCAAAAGAATTGGTAAATTCGACAATCATCTGGTACTTGTTCAGGTAATCAAATCCTTTCTGCGTCAAAGAATACGTTTTCCCGCCTTTTGTCTGATTTTCAACTATAAACCCTTTTTGCAGCAACTCATCCATATACCCATCGAACATCTGGTTTGATAAATTTGATTTGTACAGGATATTTGTCTGCTTTATCTTGCCATTCTTCCCATTTATGACGTTCAGGATATCATAAATTATCTGGAGCCTGTTTCTTTTCTTGCTCATTTTCTTCTTATGACGGTTATTAAGTTTAGCAGTATCAGCGCATAAGCAACGAACTCAAGCAGATGGCCAGTCACATAGAATAGCCCATGGTTTATCGAGAAAATAAAATGGATTTTGCCGATCAACAGGAACAAAAATGCGATAAACACTATGAGTGCGGCGGTTTTTCTGCTTTTAAGATAGTTCTTGAGATAATAGAACGAGACATAGACCAACAGTATAGATGAAATCACATAAAAGAAATATAATTTGTTGGAGCTGAAGAACAGCATGGTGGTGATTACTGCCAGGAAGAACAGGTATGCCTTTGCATTTTTTATTTTTAATGTCATGTATGCCAGCGTAACAAGCGCCGCCAAGAAAAGAAGCATGTACGCATAAATCCCCGCAATGTTGAGATTATGGGGTATGGACATTGCTTGCATGCCACACCCCTCTGCCATGGAGTAGCTTGCGGCAAAATTCAGCAGTGATTGGACAAAATAAGCGGCAGAGATCAACAGGAAAGAAATCCCAAATAATCTTGACTGCCTTTGCCCAGAGAGCCGGCAAACTTTCAGGGCATAAATTCCAACGAGAAGCGTACCAACAAAAAACACCATCTCAAGAATCGCATTGTACCCTGCAAACCAATGCGGAACTATGGCATAATTCATCATCTCCGTCCCATTTTTCCCTTTTTAAACTTTCCGAAGGATTACTCCTGATTTGTCATTAAGAAGCGATATATAACCGCATACGCAGCAACTCCCATCATGCAGGCAAGGCAGCATCGTTGCCGGACTTCCCGCATGACCCGGAGGCGAAAAACATGGACAAGACCGCAAAAAAGGAATTGAGTGTGGCTGCGCTTGCCGCTGCCGCAATTGCGCTTTTGGCATTTGTCGCAGTAGCGTATGCCCAGGGAGACGACAGGAACCATGAACAGCGCCATGCCGGAGAGAAAGGCATGATGGACATGATGGGCGGCAACGAAATGGACGAACTGCACAAGCAAATGACGAGAAACCTTGATCTCCCGTCAAGAGAGCAAATGGACAAGATGCACGAAATGTGCGAGAAATCGCCTGAAGGAAACGGAGACATGATGGAAGGGGGAATGATGCAGTAACATGGAGAAGGAATCGTACAGCTGGATTTTGGCGGCTTTGATACTCTTGCTGCTCGGGAGCAGCATGCTGATGGGAAGAGGCCACATGGGATTTGGCACGGGGCTTGGCGTTGTTCTCATGCTGGTGTTCTGGGCGGCGGTGCTCTGGCTCATCGTTGAGCTGTTCTGGAAAGGGCATGAGAAAGCAGGTTCGCTTGAAATACTCAGGAGCAGGTATGCCCGAGGCGAAATAAGCAAGAGGCGATTTGAGCAGATGAAAAAAGAATTGTCGCGGGACGGTTAACCCATGGACGAGCATGCACCAAAGCATAAAGGGGGATTTTTGCGGAAGATAAAAGACAACCATTTTTTCATGGTTTTGGCCTGCATGGTGCCGATTGCACTGCTGCTCGCAGGAAGCTATTTTTTAGGCTGGAAGAACAACAGCCTCCTTTTGTTCGTATTTCTGGCGGCATGCGTGTTCGGGCACGTATTCATGATGCGGAACCACGGGGGCCATTAACAGTCCGGTATCGCAGAGGTGCAAAAAATGGAAGAAAGGTCGTTTAGGATAAAGAGAAGATATGTCTATGCTCTGCTGATACTTGCAGTCTTGTCTTTTGGTTATTTCATGTATTCGTTCGGGGCGAAAGGCAATGAACCCCCCGCAATGCCGGATCCCCAGGCAACTGGCATGTCTTCTGACATGTCCAGCCACCACAAGCCGTTCCAGGCAACCCCCAGCGGGTTTTTCGAGGGCGCAGTTGGAAAAAAGGCCCCTGAATTTGAACTGCAGGGCATAAACGGCGCTATCGTCAAACTGAGCGATTACCGGGGGAAAAACGTGGTATTGTTCTTCAACGAGGGAAGCATGTGCTATCCGGCATGCTGGAACCAAATATCCTCCCTTGCGAATGATGCGAGATTCAGCAAGGAGGATACAGTTGCCCTCTCCATTGTTGTTGATTCGCTATCGCAGTGGCGGCAAATACTCCAAAAAGTCCCCCAGATGTCAAAATCAACGATCCTTTTTGACACGGCCAGGGAAGTCTCGGCAGCGTACGATGTGCTTTACGCGGACTCTTCAATGCACAAGGGCTCTTACCCCGGACACACTTATTTTGTCATCGATAAGGATGGCATCATACGATATACCAAAGACGACCCGGCTATGGCGATAAACAATGAGGACATAGCCTCGGAGCTGGAAAAGATCAAAGGTGCTTAGATGGGATCAACGCTCCTTTTGGCGTCCCTCATAGCGGCTTTCATAGCGGGCACCGCCGCATTGTTCGCGCCATGCTGCATAACCGTTCTGCTGCCGGCATACCTTGGCTCCATTTTCCGCCAGAAAAGGACAGTCGTCGGAATGACGCTCGTGTTCTTCCTGGGGTTGCTTGCGGTGTTTCTCCCCCTTGGCCTGGGATTTGCAGGCATCGGGGCCTTGCTTGGCAAAAACCACGACTTGATTTTTGTAATCGGCGGGGCTTTCTTGCTGCTGCTGGGGGCATCGATATTGCTCGGATTCCACTTTTCAATCCCGTTCACGAGGCACCAGAAAACGAAAATTACGGGGGCAGGCTCTGTCTTCATCCTGGGGGTTTTCTCCGCTTTTGCAACGCTTTGCTGCGCTCCTGTTTTGGCCGGCGTGCTTGCGCTCTCAATACTTCCAGGCTCTCTATTCTGGGGGGCAATGTATGCTCTCCTGTATGTTGCCGGAATGACAGCGCCGCTGCTCCTGATAGCGCTCTTCATGGACAAATTCGATCTCACAAAAAAATTTGGGAAGCTCAGCAAAGGCGTATCCTACACGGTTGCCGGGAGGGAAATCACCGTCACTGTGGCAGAGATGGCTTCCGGAACCATGTTTTTGCTCCTTGGAGTCCTGATACTCTACCTGGCCCAAGCCGGAAAAATTGCGATGGAATCCAACGAGTTCCAGACATCAGTCAACATTTTCATGAGCAATCTGGCAAACTCCATCAATACCGCGCTCTCAGGGGCTTCAACAATTATGGGTGTTATTGCAGCTGCTTTGCTGATTGCAGCGGTGAGTGTGTTCCTCTTTAAAAAACAAAAGAAAATACCGGACAAGAGGAAAAAATAAACTAAAACAGCAATTACCCGAGCAGATACCCCGCCTGCGTGAGGTCGTACTTCCATTCCTCGGCGATGCGGCCGTTCCTTTTGTAGTACTTCACGAGCCTGTGGATCTTCGACTCCGCCAGATGGAGCCCGCGCCTCGCCGTCTCGTCGTGCCTGTTCTCCAGCAGGTGCTTGTTGATGGCGGCCGCCCTCCTCATCAGGGCCGTGACGTCCTCCGGCAGCTCCGGGAGCTGCTTCTTCTCGCCGAGTATCTTCGTCACGCTCTTGCCGCACAGCGCTTCCACGTCGGGGACGCCGTACTTGTCCCTCAGCGTGAGGCCGATCAGCGAGGCAGGCATGCCTTCCTTCGCCATCTTGACGATGAGCATCTCCGCTTCCTTCGCGCTCAGCCGCACCCATGACGGGGCCGTCTTCTTGAGCGGCTTTCTGGAGCCCGATTTCCCCCTTTTCCCCGAATACATCCGTGCCATCGTTTCACCCTGGTTGTTCTAAGAGAGGAGAACCAAAAGAACGCTTTTGTCTCCAGCATAGGCAAGCTTTCACCGGCCTATCTCTTGATATGCTGCGGGATGAACNNGACCTGCTTGCGCCGCAGAAGAAGAACGTGTCCCTGACATGGTAGCCGCGCATGTGGTTCCTGATTTTCTCGAGCTGGCGCTTGGCCTTCATGATGCGGTGGCTGCACTTGACCTCGAAGATGTCGTACGTGCCGTCCTTGATGCCCACCAGGTCAATCTCCCCCACGAGGCGCCTGCGCCTGGAGTAGATGGGCACGTTGAGCAGGACCTCGTCATACTCGGATTCGACGATGCGGGAAAGGAGAAGGACGTAACGCTCGTGCTTGCTGAGTTTTTTCGGCTCGATGCAGGACACCTGGCTGAACCCTCTTACACTAGCAGCATGGATTTAGGCATATTGATATTTAAAGATTTGTCGTTTTTACTAGCCATATCGGCGCAGAAAGAACCGGCGATTCATTCCAGCTCGACGAATTCCGTCTTGAGCTGCTTCAGGGAGGTGAGGGAGATGGTCTTGGCGAAGCCGTATTTCCTGATGGCGACCTTCACCCACTGGTAATACTCGTCGATGTCTTTGCTCCGCAGCTTCACGATCAGCTCGTATTCGCCCGTGCAGATGTCCACGCTTTCCACATTCTTGTTTTTCGCCAGGTCCCTGGCAACCTGCTCCGGATCCCCGTAATTCTCCTGCCTGAGGTTGATGAGGAGGTAGGTGCAGTGCCCCTGCCCGATGCTCTTGTAGTTGAACACCGCCTTGTACGCTTGTATGGCCCCCTCCCTCTCCATCTTCTTGACGTTGTAGTGGATGGTGGTGGAGGGCTCGCCGAGCTTCTTGGCTAGCTGCGAGATCCGGGGAGTGCACTGCCCCTTTTCCAGGAGGGGGATGAGCCGCGCCCTGATGTCTTTCATGATTATTGAATAATATTCAATTATTTATTAATTTTTCGCTTATTTTTTTGAATAAAATTCAGAAGTATATATAAGCCGGCCCTGGTTTCTCTCCCCATGACAAACGTAGCCGTCATTGGGGCAGGAGAGATGGGGGGATGGTTCGCCAGGCAGTATGCTCAGAAAGGCCTTGAACTTCGCATAGCAGATGCTGACCATCAAAAAGCGCATGCTTTGGCATCCGAGCTTGGGGCGTTTTCCGGCCCAACAGAAGAAATCATCCCGAAATCCGACGAAGTCCTCATCGCCACCCCTCTCGATACCGCGGAAGGGATCATCAACGCGCATCAGCACCTCCTGAAGGGAAAGACCGTCTATGACATCGCCTCGGTCAAGAACGGCATTCCAGAAGCACTTGCGCAAGCAAGCGGTAAGAGCCTTTCCCTCCACCCGATGTGGGGCGGGGCCACGAATGGATTCGAGAACCAGAACCTCATCATGATTCCGCTGCACCCTCTGGAGGGCGCGTACCAGAGCCATTTCGACGGCCTGAAGCAGAGATTTGAAGGATATGGCACGCGCGTCACCATGCTGCACCACGGAGAAGAGCATGACCGCCTGATGGCATGGAACACCGCACTGTACCACTTCAACAATCTAGCGATGGGGCTGGCGTTGAGCAGGAGCGGCATGCCCGCTTCGCGCCATCAGCAGGTCGAGGGCACCACCGCGACACTGAGCAGGATCTGCGCGGAGGCAGTCGCCCACAGTGACCCTACATTGTATTTTAGCATACAAACAAAAAATCCCTATGTCCGCGAAGCCCATGAAGTCCTCTGGCAATGTTTCTCGCACCTGAAGGATGTCGTGCAGGAAGGGAACTATGGCGCATTCGCGAAGGTCATGCAGCAGGCCAGCGCTTATTTCATGGAAGGAAAGGACCCTCAGAACTATCTAAAAAAGGCGATGAGCCAATTCGCAGCCGCGGTAGGGGCAGCCAAAGGAGCGGAATTCAGGCATGTATTGGCAACATAAGGCTTACAACGATTAGAGCATCCCGAATTCTCTGCCAAGGGATAGTGAGCGCAGGAACAGAACAGCGCCTCCGACAACGATGCCGAACACCGCCCCCCAGAAGACGTCATTCCAGTAATGCTTCTGGAGGCGGACGCGGGTGTACATCACTCCCAGCACGATGGCACCGGCGATGAAGGCGAACAGGACGCTCTCCAGATAGGCGGACAGCACGATGGCGAAGCTCACCGCGCGCATGGTATGCACGCTGGGGAAGGAGGATGCCTCGTATTTGCTGAGCAGGGAAGAGTATCTCTGCCCGTTGGGGCGCTCCCTGAAGAAAAACACCTTGATGGGGAAGCCGATGGCGTAGCACAGCGCCAATGCCGCGATAAGCAGGAGCGCCAGGTCATTTTTCCCGAGCGCGATGCTGGCCGCTATGATGATGAGCGAGAATGCCAGGCTGCCGAATGCCGTGATGTCCTTCCAAAAGTCGGTGAGCATTTCACTACCCTACTTCTGCTCTCTGTTATAAATCTTGATGGAAAAATTCAACACAATGACCATCTCCCTAAAAAGGGTTTTGAACATTTGATTTCACTACTCCAATACCACTTAATCGCGATAATATTTAAATGTGGGGGGGACTATGGCAATCTTTGTTGTTTCAGAAATCTCCTGGGCCTAATAATGAAGTAGCCCCGGGCAGATTGCCACNNCCCTTTGCCAAGACACCATCCGGCCATAGTGCCCAAGACACATAAATCCTATAAATGAAAGCATCTTACCCGGATGACATGCAGCTTTCCGGACTTGAGGCCAATCTTGGAAGGAAGAGCCTGCGCGATGAGCAATTGGTCCACGCCGCAATCTTCCAGCGGGATGTCGCATATCCCCTTGTGTTTCTCCAGGTACTCCCAAGAGTCGGCGGCGGTTTCTACTGGGGATTTCCCCATGCCGACATCGTTAACTGGGGGGAGCCGGAACCCGCTGCGCTTAGGAGGGCGATCACCGACAATGTCTTCCCTTCGACGTTCACCATCTTACCGCGGCTATCCTATGAACGCACCACTATAGAGGACAATGGGTATCTCATCATCACCCATCGGGCTTATGCCATCATCGCACATCCCGGACAGAACATAGAGGCAGGCCCTGCAATACACAACAGAAGGCCTCATGAATGGGTTCCCTTCCACGAAGCCAGAGGACGGCTCATCAACGGGGAACAGCTGGAGCTATTCGATGGCATCATTGGCAGGGCGCGGGAAAAAGGCATCCTCCCAACGGCTAAACTATACGATTTCCCCGGAGATAGGGTTTATGCTCCAGAACACGAAGGGTTTTGCCTTCCAGGACCAATCATTGTATATTCTCCTTCTTCCAGAGCGTTAGCGCCTCTTCCTCCACAAAATGGAGCTGGCCAGGGACGATGAGGCAGTGCACGGGCTTGCCGAAGTCCGCTTTCAGGAGCTGGGAGGCGGAGCCGGCCTTGATGATCGGGTCTTTTGCCCCGAGCCGGGCGCAGCCGACGCATAAGGTGGAATCCTTGAATCCGCCGTCCCCTTTCCGCAGCGCTGCCCTGAGGAGGTAGCGGATGGCATCGCCAACCGTCATGTACCTGCCTTCGATGGGATCGAGGTCCAGCAGGAACAGCGTATGCATGCCCATCTTCCTGTTCTCCTTCATGGCCTCATAAGGGGAATCCACCTGCTCGTTGCTGAACGGGATGCTCGTGGTCTTGCCGAACTTGTAGACCTGCAGCCCGGTGACGCCAACTGCCGAGATGACGGAGGCGTTGTGGATAATGCGGCACGCGATGCCCGCTTTCCGCGCCCTCAGGTAGAGATCGACATGGGTGGTGGCGCAGAACGGGTCGCCGATGACCAGAAAAGCCGTATCCTTCTCCGCCGCGTCCTTCAGGATGGTGGCCTCGGCGTCCTGCTCAACCAAGGCGCGGGTGGCCAAGATGACTCTCTTGCCATAGAATTTCTCCAAATCCTGCTTGGCGCAGTTGAGGACAGATGTGTAGTGCTCAAGATACACCGCTCCGCATCTTTCTACGGCCTCCAGCCCTTTGACAGAGATGTCTTTTTCATCACTGAGGCCCAATCCGATGAAGTAGAGCGTCATAAGCGAAGGGAACTATGCTCCTTTAAAAACATTGAGATGGGTAACAATTTTGTAACTATTGTTAAGTAATAATTAAAGAAACATTTAAAAAGATACGCCTTAGGATGCCCCCATGCAAAACGCTTTTCGCCAAGAAGGACTATGGATATTGCCTCATGAAGGGACGATGGGCAACAAGGCCCGGAATCTCTATGCCAACACCCCAGCCATCCTTTCCACTGGGTTCTTTGTGCCCAAATCACTGGTTGTTCCTTCTGAATACCTTTCTGAGGCAAAGAACAAGCCGGAAGTCGTCTGGAAAACCATCGATGGTTATTTTCCAGGCTGGAGAAGGATGGTGGTCCGCTCCAATGCCCCTGATGAGGACGCAGGCAACAGATGTCCTGGCCTGTACGAATCAGTGGATGTGTGGCATGAAGACGCCGATTATGGGAAAGGGCTCATCGAGAAGGTTCTCCATTCTTACAACAAGCAGAGTGCCCAGTTACGGAGGAAAGCCCTTGGCTTGCCGGAGATCGGGATGGGTTTGCTTGTCCAAGAGCCGGTGAGCGAAGATATTGATAATTTCAAAGTCCCTTATTCAGGCTGCTTCAGCCAGATCGGGGAAAAGTCCCTTCTGACGTTTATCTCGGACATGAAAGGCCACCAGCTTGATTCCATGAAATACTCGCCAGACAGCCTTCATTATGTTGATGAATCGGGAAAAATAACCGGAACAGCTCAGCCTCATCAGCACGATCTTGCCTGCCGCCTTCATCAGCTGGCGAATGCGCTTCCACGCCAAGAAGGAAAGGGTTGGGAACTGGAGTTCGTGGCCAAAAAAGATAAGGAAGTGTATGTCGTCCAGACAACGCCCATTGTGCGCTCCCCTCCCCTCGTGATGCCGGATAACTTAGATAACCTCTTCAGGGCCAAGGAATTCGTAGGCATAAGGGAAAAGCGCACCCAGGGAATTCTTATTGCCCCCTTCCTCGGTGGGTGCGATGCCCTTTCTCGTATTACTTCTCATTTGGTCAATTTTGACGTCCACCATAAGGATTATTGCCTGATAACAAACCATCTTAACATTGCCAGATCAGACCGCACTACCAACATCCTGGAATACCTGAAAAATGCGGCAGTGATTCTAGACATCGGAGGAGGAATGAGAGCTACTGATGAGCATTACGCTCCGCACGTGATGCAGTTCATGAGGGGGGGGAGAGTAGCTATGGAAGGCCACTTTATGCACAAGATGTTTCCCACCGCGCGCACATTAGACCCAGATATGTATCTGGACGAGAAACGTTTGAGGGGAATTCAGTATTCTCCGGCCCAATTGTATGTGAGCGTAGATGAAATTAACCGTAAAGGAATCGTTTCCTTGGTCGATCAAAATCCGGTTACTTTCGGTTTTGTCCCAATAAAATAAGTGGAATTTCTACATTTATATACTAAAATCTATACTTAACACCAAAGAAATCTTTATAAATCTACTGAACACCTCAGATTTAAAAAGGATAACATAAGAACTGCTAAAATTGAGTTTTTTTGGCGAAAAACTCGATTGGTTCAGGCGATTTTTGGCGAAATCGGCTGAAAACAGTGTTTTTGGCGAACAACAGTTTTTTGGTAATCGGCAAACTGTCAAACGGTTACTGTGTTCGTTTTGGCGAAACGAACTGGCGATTTCTAAGGTAGGAATACCTATGAACTTCAATATAAACATTTCGGTACTCTAATGGGTATGTTGAAGTCAGGTGTTTCAAAAAAGACCACAAAGCACACACCTACGGGAGACGGGGGAGACCATGGAGTTTTTGGTGAATACGGCGCTGCAGCAAGAGGCAGCAATGCAGAAAGGGAGCGACGATGATCTGATCGGAAGCGCCAAGATCCGCGTGATAGGGTGCGGCGGCTCAGGCAACAACATGGTTGGCTGGCTGTACAAGAAGGGCGTGAAAGGAGCAGAGATTCTCGCGTGCAACACCGACAAGCAGCACCTCAACATGATTGAGGCGGACAAGAAGTTCCTTATCGGCAAAGGTGTCACCAGAGGACTGGGCTGCGGCGGCTTCCCTGAAAAGGGAGCGGAGTCCGCGAAGGAGAGCATCCAGGACCTGAAGGAGCATCTCAAAGGGTCGGACATGGTCTTCGTGTGCGCGGGCATGGGCGGCGGCACCGGCACCGGAAGCGCCCCCATCGTGGCGCAGGTGGCCAAGGACACCGGCTCCATCGTGATCGGCACGGTCACCATGCCGTTCAAGATCGAACGGGCCAGGATCGACAAGGCCGAGTTCGGGCTCCAGCAGCTGCGCAAGGTGGCTGACACCGTGATTGTCATCGACAACAACAGGCTCGTGCAGATCGCAGGCAACCTGCCCATCCAGCAGGCCTTCGCGGTGGCGAACGAGCTCGTCGCGACCATGATCAAGGGCATCGTGGAGACCATCTCGGTCCCGAGCCTCGTCAACCTCGACTATGCGGACGTCAAGGCCATCATGTCCAACGGCGGTGTCGCGGTGATTGGCGTCGGAAGCTCTGACACCAACAACCGGGTTGAGGAATCCGTCAAGGGCGCGCTGATGAACCCCCTCCTCGAGGTCGATTATCACGGGGCAACGGGCGCATTGATCCACGTGATCGGCGGCCCGGACATGACGCTGGACGACATCAACCGCGTGGGAGAACTGGTGACGGAAAGCCTTGATGATGACGCGAACGTCATCTGGGGAGCGCGCGTGGACGAGGGCATGAAAGGCAGGATCACCGTGATGACCATCATCACCGGCGTCAAATCGCCCTGGATACTCGGCAAGCCCATGCAGTATGAGCGCAAGAGCCCGCAGGCAGTCGCCGTGACGGAAGAGCTTGGCTTGGAACTGGTGTAGCATCGCATCACTCTCACCCCTCCAGTCTTTGTGGAGTGAGTTGTTCTTTGCCATCATTGTGTAAAACCACCCCCAACGTTTTAATGATGATGGCAATTTCCCCCTTCGGGGGGATTTTTTTATTTTTTTAAACCCCAACAAAAATTATTTAAAGAGACGTTAGAGAAGACAAGATAATGACCGTAACAGGCCGGCTCAAGCAAATTCTCGCTGTTAGTGCTATGGCAGCTATTATTGCAGGTACTCCATTTAGCAGAGGAACAAAATTAGCATCATTTGCAGTAGCCGACCCTCTACCCAAGATTGTAGGTCAAGTGACTACAGACAAAGGTGCCCAAGATTTCATCGAACAAGAGTTTGAAAAAATCCGAAGAAGCACGAATGCGCGATGCGTTGATTTTGTTCATAACTTGACGCAATACATGGAAAAACCTAATTACATGACTGCGCAAATGGCCACTAAAGTCCTAGATGCCCTGAGTAATCTGTTGGTAGACCACCTAACCATTGCTATCGACAGAGCAGAGGATATAGTAAAAACACACCCCAAGATGGAGCCAGATCTAAAGAGTGCTCTGCAAAACTATGCGAGTGGCCAACGAGGACTAAAAACGCTGTTCTCTCGCATTGTTGCCGACTTAAGGAGTCAAATCCAAAAAGGAGGCATCGATCCAAAAAAAGTTGAAGAATTCAGGAAACTTAGCGATTCCATCTGTAATTCAACATCCTCTATGTTTCTCAGATTCTAAATCCCACTCAAAACGGTAATTATTTAAACATAAAACCATTGATGTGCATGAAGATGAAGCAGAAAAAAGGCGCAAAAAGGATGAGCATTTCCAACCTCCCGTTGGTCATCAAGAAAGAGGAAAAGGGATATTCCATGGAATGCATTGACCTCAATATTGTCACTCAGGGAAACACCTTGAAAGAGGCGAAGGAAAATGCCATAGAGGCAATCACTCTCCATCTCCGAAGCGCTGAAGAGCTGAAAGATTAGGATTTAAGTTAAACCTTCTATAGTTTTTTAACAAAAAGTGCATCCCTAATTAGCATCTATGTCTTCTGACGGCCAATTTTTTCTTTTCCCCCGGCTGACCGCAACCCTTTTGAACAAGCCCCCTTGGACAATGTCATGAACTGGCTACTCATCGCCCTAGTGCCGGGCATCACCTGGGGATTCGCGAGCATCTGCGACAAGATTCTCGTGTCGCGGTTCGTCAAGGATGGCATCACCGCGGGCATACTGACCAACGTCTTCTCAGCGGTGTTTCCCCTGCTGCTCCTGCCGTTCTGGCCCATCCACCTGCTTCCGCCGGCCCCCGCCCTGCTCATCTTCCTTGCAGGTGTCATCTGGGGATGGAACCGGCTCGCGTACATGAAAGGGATCTCCCTTGAGGAAGCGACGCGGGTGGTTGCCATCGCGAGCCTGAGCCCGGTCGTCATCCTGCTCGGCTCTGTCGCCTTTTTCGGGGAGGTCCTGACATCCACCCATTTTGCCTCATTTGCCCTCATCCTCACCGGCGTCATCTGGATCTCGCTCAAGAAGACGGGCAAGGCATTCCATTTCAGCCCCGCGATGCTCTGGCTCCTCCTCAGCGTGGCGATGTTCTCTGCTGCCACCCTGCTGCTGAAGAAAACGGCCGTTGACGACTGGTGGTCCGCGGTGTTCCTCATCAACGTGGGATTTGCCGCGGGCTCTGCCCCCTTCCTCGCTTTCCCGCGGCAATTCTCAGCGGTGCGGGCGTCCTTTTCCCGGCACGCCTTTCCCCTCATGGGAATGCTGCTCCTGATCAATGCCTTTACGCTGGCAGGAAGGGCAGGCTACTTCCTGTCCGTGCAGCTCGGGCCTGCGGCTCTCGCCTCTGTCCTCGCGTCCCTGCAGACCGCGTTCGTCTTCATCCTGGCGCTGCTCCTCACGTTCTTCGCGCCCTCCATCATCAAAGAGGACTACCACCCCGGCATCATACTGGGCAAGCTGGGCGCCATCCTGCTCATCCTTGGGGGCATCGCGCTGCTGTATCTGGGGTAGAAAAATGGGAGAAGAATCAAGCATCCCCAAAAATCTCCGGATAACCTTTCCTGTTCTTTATCCCGTATAGCTCTGCTATGGCCTTCCTTCCTTCCGGCGTTTCCGCAAGCTTCCTGATGGCACTGTTCGCCTTCTCCAGCTGGGCATTGATGAATCTTGTACGGATTTTCTTCCAGTCCGGATGGCATGGAGAGCGCGAAATTTCTCAGGCGGCAGGCGCTCGACAATCATGTCGATGTCTTCCGTGCCTCTCGGCCTTCCTGAAGAAATAGCGACAAAGCCGGAGACAATGATGTATTTCGCGTGCCTCTCAACGACAGCGCAGAAATCCTCGGTGAATGCGTCCAGCAGGTTCTTGCCGCCGGTTTCCCTTCCACTGGGCAGAGGCAACAGAAGGAGCATTAAGAACCTTTCCCCTTCACCATCTCCCTTGCCTTCTGGTGGGCCTTCTTCGCCCCTTTCTTCACCGCCTTCTTCGTCTCGTCCACGATCCTCGCGACGTACGGCGACCACATGTTGATGCCGGTCTTGGGGTACTCGACGCGCCCATGCCAGCCGCCGAAATTGCAGATGTCCTCGATGCTCCTCTTCAGGGGCACCGGCGGGTGCTCGTCTGCGTATCCCAAGGTGATGATCATCTGCACGTCCACCATGCCCGGCAGGTTGCAGATGTCCTTGATCTTCTCCTCGTCGAACGCCCCCACCCAGGCGCTCCCCAGCCCCAGGGCGGTGGCCGCGAGGAGGATGTTCTCCGCCGCGGCGGCGCAGTTGTGGAGCGTGTAGACGCGCGCGCCTTTCTGGCCGTAGTAGCGCTCCATCTTCAGCGTCTCGGAGACCACCACGATGTGGATGGGCGCGTCCTGCATCCAGTACTGCTCCATGCACGCTTCCGCGATGGCCTTGCGCTGCGCCTCCGCCTTGACGATGATGAAGCGCATGTTGAACACGTTGCCCGCGACCGGCGCGAACCTTCCCGCATGCAGGCACGTCACCACGTTGTCCCAGGGGATGTCCTTCTGCTTGTACTTCCGTATGGTCCTCCTTTTGACAATGGCCTGAAACGCGTCCATGCTTCCAACAAAGTATTTATAGGGATGGTCATTTATAAAGATAGCGACATGGGGAATGCTGTTCGTGAAGGGTTTTGCCATTGCCGCCCTCCGGGCGGAGCATGTGAGGCGCCGCGCCCAGTGCTGCACGCGCGGCGCACTATCCAAGCGCGCCCCGTGCAGCATTGGAGGGGCGCGCGTAACTTCCTCCCGCGAAGCGGGCGAGGGTGATTATGCTGGTCCGGGAATGGCAGCCAACCCACTCATACCATGAAATACTCGCAACTGGCGGACGTGTACCGGAAGCTCGAGTCGACCACGAAGCGCCTCCAGAAGACGGCCATCATCGCGGAGCTGCTCAAGAAGACGCCCGCCGCGGAGCTTGAGACGCTTGTCCTCCTTCTCGAAGGCAAGATCTTCCCGAACTGGGACGCGAGCGAATCGGGCGTCGCGGCCAAGCTCATCCTCAAGGCCATCATCGCGGCGAGCGGCGAGTCCCGCGAGAGGGCGGAGCACGAGTGGAAGAAGACCGGTGACCTGGGAAAGGCCGCCGAGAACCTGCTCGGGAAGCGGAAGCAGCACACGCTGTTCTCCCGCGAGCTGACCGTGGAGAAGGTCATGGCGAACCTGCGCAAGCTGCCCGGGATGGAAGGCAGCGGCAGCGTCGAGCGCAAGACCCAGCTCATCGCGGAGCTGCTGACCTCCGCCACTCCCGCGGAGGCGAAGTACGTCGTGAAGACCGTACTGTCGGAGCTGCGCGTCGGCGTCGGGGAAGGCTCGCTGCGGGACGCGATCGTGTGGGCCAATTTCGGGAAGCAGGCAGGCATCTCCCTGGAGGACGGCGAGGAGGTCTCCATCGGGAACCGGGAAGAATACACCAAGGCGGCCAGCGCGGTGCAGGGCGCGTACGACCTCACCAACGACTTCGGGGTCGTGGCGGAGACGGCCGCGACCAAGGGCATCAGGGGATTGCAGGCCATCTCCCTGAAGATCGGGACCCCCATCAAGGTGATGCTGGCCATCAAGGCGGACACCATCAAGGAGGGCATCGAGACCGTCGGCGTTCCGGCTGAGGCCGAATTCAAGTACGACGGCTTCCGGGTGCAGATCCACAAGGACGCGAAGGGCGGCATCACGCTGTTCACCCGCCGCCTGGAAGACGTCACCAAGCAGTTCCCGGAAGTCGTGGCCATGGTGAAGACGCACGTCAAGGGGGACTCGTTCATCCTCGACTCCGAGGCCGTGGGGTATGAGCGGAAGAGCGGCAAATACCTCGCGTTCCAGAGCATCTCCCAGCGCATCAAGCGCAAGTACGGCATCGAGAAGCTCGCGGAGGAGATTCCCGTCGAGGTGAATGTCTTCGACGTCCTGTGCTACAAGGGGGAGAGCTGCCTCCACAAGCCGTTCTCGGAGCGGAGGAAGATTGTCGAGAGGATCGTCCGGGGCGAGGAGAAGAAGATCGTTTCCGCCCGGCACATCATCTCCTCCTCGGAAAAGGAGATCGGCGACTTCTACAAGAAATCCCTGAAGGCGGGCAACGAGGGCATCATGCTCAAGAAGCTCGACGCGCCGTACAAGCCGGGTGCCCGGGTGGGGTACATGGTGAAGCTCAAGCCGGTGATGGAGACCCTCGACCTGGCCATCGTGGGCGCGGAGTGGGGAGAAGGCAAGCGCTCCTCCTGGCTGAGCTCGTACGCGGTGGCGTGCCAGGACGACGACGGGAACCTGCTCGAGGTGGGCCGGGTGAGCACCGGCCTCAAGGAAAAGGACGAGGAAGGATTGTCGTTCGCCGGGATGACGAGGCTGCTGGAGCCGCTCATCGCCTCGGAAAAGGGGAAAGAGGTGTCGGTGAAGCCGAAGCTGGTGATCGAGGTCGACTACGAGGAGATCCAGAAGAGCCCGACGTACGCCTCCGGCTATGCGCTGCGCTTCCCCCGCGTCAAAGGTCTGAGGGAGGACAAGGGCATCGACGAGATCTCCACCCTCTCAATGGTCGAGGGTTTTTATAAGAAGCAGAAGTAGTCATTTTTTGACGTGTTCCAATCTTCCCTTCTGGCCAGAATCCCTTTCACGATTCATGCAGGCATTCTGAATATTATTAAAGACAAATGTGTATTCTGGGGGGACGAATGTGTCAAACACCACTGTTTTATCGCTCCGCTTGAACGTGAACATGCCTTCCAACACCGTGGGACGTATCGATTGACCACCAGATCGCTGATCAGCCTTTCCTTACTCGTCAGGGACCTTGGTGTTGATGCATGGATGCTGGCAAACCTCTGGCCAGTTGGTCTCGTCTCAGCCGGGCTGTACGCCAGTGCAGCGGAACTATACGCAGAAATCGCCGCCGCCGCGATGCCAGCATAGACACCTGCCTTCATGTGCACGACCTTTCCCCTGCTGTTCAGGGTACACTTTTAAACAACGGAATTCCACCAATCTCTGATTGGTGGAATGAGCAGTGCTCAAGAACCACCGAGTTTGCGGAATTCCGAGCGTCAAGAACCACATGGCTTATGCTTTTGCTGTCACCATGCCACCGGCCTCATGAAAATCGGAGATTTTCAGGACACCAGAAATCTTTGATTTCTGCGTGTTTGACCGGTGGTTCTTGACACCTTGCGCTATCGCTCCACCCATGGACGATGACGCCCATCAGGAATTATGCGCTGCCTTGCATGAGCAGGCATGCTCCAGGGGAGAGCTGTCCTACACCGATCCCCAGACGGGGCTGCAGGCCTTCACCAGGCTCTACCTCTTGAAGCGGCCGTGCTGCGGGACGGGATGCCGGCACTGCCCGTATGGATTCAGGAGAAAATGAGAGAGATTAGAGGCAAATGAATAGCAGTGATGGCGCTGCGGGGCAATCTCCCAATAAATTTTAATATAGGGGAAACTCTCTTGTCCATTAATGAGGATAGTCATTGACACTAATATTCTGATAAGCAGGGAGCAGAATACTGTCCTCAGCTCAGAGCTCCAAGAATTGTTGCGTTTGATAGATGAGGGGGGGCATCAACTGGTTGTCCATCCTCTTTCGTTAAAGGAATTAGTAAAAGATAAGGATGAAGAGAGAAGAAAAGTAAACCTTTCAAAAGTTGGTGCATACAATAAGCTTGAAGAACCAGCGAATCCTATTGATGATGAAGGATTCCTCTTATCATTGAAGATACCTTTACCCATAAAGAACACTCACGATGAGATTGATATAAACCTCATCTATGCTATCCACAAAAATTCTGCGGATTTCCTCATTACAGAAGACAGGGGAATCCATACTAAAGCAGAATTGCTCAAACTTTCCGATAGGGTTTTTGATGTTACAGAAGCTTTGACTTATTTTAAGAGATTGTCTCCTTCTTCCCAGCGGGTTATTTCACCCCCAGCAATCAAGGATGTCCCCATGCACAACATAAACCTTGATGACCCTTTCTTTAGAACATTGAAAGGAGACTATGGAGATGGAGAATTTGTTGATTGGTGGAATAGAAAATCACGTGAAGGAAGGAAAGCTTGGGTATATTATGTGGATGGTAAGATTGGTGCACTGCTTGTCTACAAAATAGAGGAGGAAATTATAGACACCAATCCCCCATTACCAAAGAAGAGAAGATTAAAGATATGCACATTACAAGTTGTTCATCTTGGACATAAAATTGGGGAGCTATTCATCAAAATGTCCGTGAAATTTGCAGTAAATTCTGATGTTGATGAGGTATACTTGACTCATTTTTCGAAAGAAGAGGACTTTTTGTTGTCTCTTGTTAAAGAATTTGGGTTTTTAAAAGTGGGCAAAAACCAAAGAGGAGAAGATGTTCTATTGAAGAAACTGGTTCCAGAAACCGCAATCACCTCTCCATTGGAAATGCTCCAAAACTACTTTCCTAGCGTCTATGAAGGCATTTCTGTGAGAAAATTCATTATACCTATAAGACCAGAATACCATAATCGCCTCTTCACGGATTATGAAGCCAGACAGCCAAGCCTTGTGGAATTCCAAGGACAACTCATCATTGAGGGAAACACTATCAGGAAAGCTTATTTGTGCCACTCGAAGATTACAAGGATAAGAAGCGGAGATATTGTCTTATTTTACAGGTCGATAGATAGAAAAAGTTTGACTTCTTTAGGTGTTGTTGAAAAAGTAATTAATGAAACAACTGACTCAGAATATATCATCAAGGAAGTTGGAAAAAGAACGGTCTACACTAAGAAAGAGATAGAAACGATGGCTAAAGAACCTACCAAAGTTATTCTCTTTTCCCTTAACTTTCATTTCCCTCAGTTGGTACCATTGGAAAAGTTGAAGGCAGAAAGATTACTCTTTGGGACTCCGCAGTCTATTACCGAGATTAATCATCAACAGTATTTCAGAATAATTGAATTATCTGGACTGAAGCAGAAGTATTTCTTTAACAATTAAAAATCGAGCAGAGTGACCGCCTTATTTCCCAATTTTTTATGAATAAGAGAATATAAAGACTCGTTGAGATTGCAGTAGGATTGGGGGGGAACAAAACCCCGCAGTTTTTTCCTGATTTCGGCAAGTGGCAATCCACTGACAAACATTTTGATAGCCTTAAAGACGATTGCAGTGCCTTCTTCGCAACCCTTAAAATATTCCATAAACTCCTCTTTGGTGATTCCCGCCATCTCTTTTGTCCTTTTCCAAAGCTTATCCAAAGATAACCTAATTTTTTCTTTCACTACAAAGTAACCTGTAATTTCTTTAACAGGGAAACTTGTATAAATCAAACACACATCATTTTCTTTGACTTTGACGTTTTGCCTCCTGAATTCCACAAGCTTTTTTTTGGCGTAGATTTTTTCAGAATATTGACGTTTGATAGAAAATAGTTTTGGCATCTCTTCTCACACCTCTTGGAATTCTCCTAATTACCCCTTGGTTGGTTTGTTTTTAAACTTTCCGCCTGTGGTTGTCCAGTGGAAATAAAGATTCCCTATTTTATAACAAAAATGTATAATGCCCCTGCGGGGAATTGAACCCCGTTCGCAAGGTCCGGAACCTCGCATTCTAATCCGGTGAACTACAGGGGCATATGTTCATGGGCATTGCAGGGCATTAAAAAAGCTTGCCCTCGTGGGTTCTGCTTAATCTGTGGCTGGCGGTCTTAGGTGCTTCGACGGAAGATAAAAGCCGAGCAGCCGAGGATTAACCAATACCACCCCACAACAAAGTATAAAAACCGTCCTCCCACCCTTCCGACGATGGTGGACTTCAAGGCCATAGAGGAGAAGTGGAAGACGGAATGGGAGCGGCAGGAGGCCTTCGAGGCCAATGCCGATCCCGGGAGGAAGAAGTTCTTCGTCACCTTCCCGTACCCGTACATGAACGGCTACCTCCATCTCGGGCATTTCTACTCCATCATGCGCACAGAAGCGTTTGCAAGGTACAAGCGCCTGAAAGGATTCAACGTCCTCTTCCCGCAGGGATGGCACTGCACCGGCTCCCCGATAGAGAGCGCGGCGAAGCGCATCAGGGAAAAGGAGCCGGGCCAATGGAAGACCATGAAGCTCTCGGGCTTCTCTGAGCAGGAGACAGGGCAGTTCGGCAACCCGGAGCATTGGACTGAATTCTTCCCGAAAACGGCCAAACAAGACCTCATCGACCTGGGGATGAGCATAGACTTCCGGAGGAGCTTCATCACCACCGACCTCAACCCGCAGTACAACAGGTTCATCGAGTGGCAGTTCAGGAAGCTGAAGGAAAAAGGCTACGTCGTCAAGGGCAACCATCCCGTGGTGTGGTGCCCGAAGGACAACACCCCCGTGGGAGACCATGACCGCGTGGAGGGGGAGGGCGAGACCCCCAAGGACTTCATCTGGGCGAAATTCAGGATGAAGCATTCCGATCTCATCATCATGGCCGGAACGACCAGGCCGGACGCCCTTCTGGGCCAGACCCACATCTGGATAGACCCGCAGGGGGAATATGTCGTGGCAAAGGTCAAAGGCGAGAAATGGGTCGTGGGAAAAGAGGCCATCAGGAAGATCGAGCAGCAGTTCGCGAAGCCGGAGATTATCGGGAGCATCACGGCAGGGGAGCTCATGTACAAATGGGCGCAGGGGCCTCTGGTGGGGTACGAGACCACCATCATCCCCGCGGCGTTCATCGATGCCACCGTCGGCTCGGGCATCGTGTATTCCGCGCTTGAGGATCCGGTCGACCTCATGGAGATGCAGCACATCCAGGCACAGCCGGAGATCGCGAGGAGCTACGGCCTCGACCCAGAGGTCATAGCAAAGCTGAAACCCATCTTCATCATCGACGTCGAGGGCCTTGGAGAGAACCTCGGCCAGGAGATGCTGGACAAGTACCGGATAACATCCCCTGCGGACAAGAAGAAGCTGGAGGACGCCAAAGGCGAGCTCAACCGGGTGGTGTTCAGGAAAGGCGTCATGAACAAAAGCTGCGGGAGATATGCGGGAATGAGCGTTCCGCAGGCGCAGGAAGCCATCAAGAAGGACCTCATCAAGGGCAACGATGCGGTCATGTTCTACGAGCTTACTGGCAAGGCGGTCTGCAGGTGCCTGACGGAATGCATCGTGAAAGTGGTCAGCGACCAATGGTTCCTCCACTACTCCGACGAGGAATGGAAAAAGGTGGCCCATGAGTGCCTCAACAGCATGCGCCTCTATCCCGAGAAATCGCGGCAGCAGTTCAATTACGTCATCGACTGGCTCCAGAACTGGGCGTGCGTCAGGGAGTACGGCCTCGGCACGAAGCTGCCGTGGGACCGGAAATGGGTGATTGAGGCATTGTCCGATTCCACCATCTACATGGCGTATTACACGCTCGCCCACCTCATCAGGGACGAGAACCCGGAAGACATTGATGACTCTCTTTTTGATTACGTGTTTGCATTGAAAAAAGACCCGCCAAAAAACGGGAAAAAAATAAGATCATTGGAGGCAATGAAAAAGGAATTCGGCTATTGGTATCCCATGGACTTCCGCAACTCGGGAAAAGACCTCATCCAGAACCACCTCACGATGTGCATCTTCAACCACACGGCCATCTTCCCGAGGAAGCACTGGCCGCAGTCCTTCGGGGTGAACGGCTGGGTAACGGTCGACGGGAAGAAGATGTCCAAGTCATTGGGGAACTTCATCCTGCTCAAGGACCTCGTGCAGCAGGCTCCCGTCGATGCGTCGCGGATCACCATCCTCTCCGGAGGGGAAGGGCTGGACGACCCGAACTGGGACTCCGAGTTCGCGAAAGCGTGCCCGGCCAAGCTGGAAGGGCTCACCGAGCTGTGCCTCGGGCATCACGGCAAGGGCAGGGCGGACATGCTCTCCGCCGACCACTGGATGGAATCCACGCTCCACCTCATCATCCGCGACGCCACGACATTCATGGACGAGCTCATGTTCAGGAGCGCGCTGCAGAAAATCTTCTTCGACCTGCCGAAGGCGATGCGGCAGTACCTCCGCAAGACGTCCAGCAGCCCGAACAGGGCCATCATGGACGCGGCCATCACGGCGCAGATCGTCATGCTCTCCCCTTTCGCCCCCTTCCTCGCGGAGGAACTGTGGCAGAAGACCGGCGGGAAAGGGCTCGTGGCGCATGCCCGGTGGCCGGCCTACGACGAGAAGAAGATAGACGAGAAAGCCACCTACATCGACGACATGCTCTCCTCGGCGAGAGGGGACATCGACGCCGTGCTCCACCTCGCGAAGATCAGCAAGCCGTCCACTGTCACGCTCCTCATCGCGCACCCGTGGACGTACGACCTGGTGAAGCTGGTCAAGGAGCAGCTTCCGGAGACCAGGAACCCGGGAGACATCCTCAAGGCGGCCATGGCCACTCCCCTTAAGCAGCACGGCGCCCACATCGCCAAGCTCGTCCCTAAGCTGGTCAACAACCCCTCGATGCTTCCCGCCGCGGCGCTGTCGCAGGAGCAGGAGCAGCATGCGTTCGCGGAGGCGAAATCATTATATGAGGATGAGCTGAAATGCCCTGTCGAGATCGTCCGGGCGCAGGACAGCACCCACCCCAAGGCGCAGCAGGCGCTGCCGGGCAAGCCGGCCATCATCGTCACCTGAGGAAGACCCATGAGACGCACCAAGATCATCTGCACCATCGGCCCCAAGACAGAGACCGAGGACATGATGGGGAAGCTCATCGCCGCAGGCATGAACATCGCCCGCATCAACATCTCCCACGGGGATCCGGACTGGCACGCGGCCATCCATGCGAGGCTGAAGGCCGTCTCGAAGGATGCGCCGTTCCCTCTCGGCATCATGGTGGACACCCAGGGGCCGGAGATACGCACCTCGGCCACGGAAGTCGACCTCCAGGAGGGAGACACCCTGAAGATCGCCATCAGCAGCGCGTGCGACATCCAGGAGGGGGAGAAGCACACGTTCGTCAACTACGAGCAGCTCATCCATTCCGTGAAGAAAGGAGATACCATCCTCGTTGATGACGGGCTGATCGCCCTCGAGGTGCTGAAGATCGGCCAGTACCACGTCACGTGCAAGGTCCTCAATCGGGGGAAGATTGGCAAGCGCAAGAGCGTCAACCTGCCGGGCATCAAGACGACCCTGCCGGCCGTCACGAAAAGGGACAAGGAATGCATCACGCGCCTGGCCCCGCTGGGCATCGACTTCATCGCCCAGTCCTTCGTGAGCAGGAGGGAGGACATCACCGAGATGCGCTCGTTCCTCAGGAGCATCGCATGCGACGCGCTCATCATCGCGAAGATAGAGAACCAGGACGGCATCGACAACATCGACGCCATCGTCTCCGAGGCGGATGGCATCATGGTGGCGCGCGGCGACCTCGGCGTGGAGATCCCCCTCGAGAAGATCCCCCTCGCGCAGCACATGATGGTGGGCAAGTGCATCGACGCGGGCAAGCCCGTCATCATCGCCACCCACCTGCTGGAGTCCATGGTCACCAATCCCCGGCCGACCAGGGCGGAAGTGACGGACGTGGCGAATGCCGTCTTCCAGAAGGCGGACGTGATCATGCTCTCCGCCGAGACCACGAAAGGGGAGCACCCCATCGAATGCGTGCGCACCATGCACAAGATCGCGAAGAGCGTGCAGGCGCAGCTGAAGTTCGACTATCCCGCGGCCGCGATTAGGACGGATGACCCCCAGGAGGCGATCGCCCTCGCCTCGTGCATCAACGCGGAAAACCTGGGAGCGAAGGCCATCCTCGTGTTCTCCCAGACCGGGAAGCTCCTCTCGCTCGTCGCGAAAAAGCGCCCGAACATCGACATCTTCGTCTTCACCGGAAGCGAGGACATGAGGCGCAAGCTCATGCTGCACTGGAGCACCTTCCCCTTCCACCTGGAGTTCCAGCCGAGCTTCAATGCCACCATCACTGCCGCCTTCAGCATCCTCAAGCGATCCAGCCTGCTGGTCAAGAACGACAAGGTGGTCATCGTCTCGGACATCCTTCCCAAACGAGGCATAGAGACGCTTGAGATCCGGTCGATAGACTGACACCCTCAAACATAGTTTCCTTTCAGCGCATTCCTCTCCCTGATTTCTACACTATCCTATTCAACACGGGGGTTTTCCTGACGACAAAGGCCGCGAACAGGAAGCAGGCGGGCACGGCAATCGCCGAGAGGATGACCCACTTCGCCAGGGGATGGAGCATGAGCGGCCTGAGCAGCAGGGCGATGGACACCACGATGGGCGCGTGGAAGACATAGACCGCGAAGGAATTCTGCGCCATGCCCTTGAACACCCCTTTTTGACGGCCGCACCTCTTCCTGAACACCGCCAGCAGGCCAATGGACATGGCGACGCCGACGAAGGATTCCCAGAGGGCATAGGCCGCGCTCTGCCAGTGCAGGCCGCCGAGAAGAGCCCAGCTCCCGCCCATGATGCCGCTCGCGCGGACCAGCACGGCCCAGGAGGCGCTTCCCAAAACCACCGCTGCAATGAGCCACCATTTCCCCTGCTGCTCATCGAGCCTCTCCAGCCACCCCTTCCGCGACGCGACGATCCCGGCGAAAAACAGGATGGCGTACTGGGCAAAAAAGTATACCTGGAAGTTGAAGACCGTGGTGCCGATGGGATAGAAAATCCTGATGGCAAACGTCAGGAGGGCGATGGCACCCATGAGAAAGAGGATGGTTCCCATGCCCGGCATGGCCTTCCGGCGCAGCATGGGGATGTCCCACTTCCACAGGCGGGCGAGCGCATAGGTGGCGCTGAGCAGGAGCAGCACCTCCGCGAACCACAACGGGCCGGCGGCCCAGGTGAAACCAAAGCTTGTTATATGATTGGCGTAAAACGAGAAGAAATCCGGATACTTGTTCGGTCTCGCAAAGCCGAGCAGGCCGTGGACGACGAGGGGGTATATCGCGAGCATGAACAGGAGCGTGGGCATGCCCAGGCGGAACAGCCTGTTCCTGACGAAGGCGGCGAATCCCCTGCTCCCATACGCCAGCGGGACGACATAGCCCGCCATGAAGAACAGCAGCCCCATGGTGAACGCCTGCGAGAACGACGCGAAGAAGCCGAAGACGCCCAGGGTGAGGACGTCCAGCCTCGGTTTTTCCGTGTAATACCAGCTCCCGATGCCACTGTACGTGACCGAGGAGTGGAAGACGACGACGAGAACGATGACCAGCAGCTTGAGATTGTCCAGATAGGCAATCCTCGCCCTCATGGCACGACAGAACGCACGGTTCTCCCGGACAGGCCGACACGCACCACGTCGTTGAATCTCAGGGGGAATTCCTCGCCCAGCGAGTCGGCGACAACAACGCCATCCTTCATCTTGGAGATGATGGCGAGGCGCTGGCCCTTCCGTATGATGCCCTTCTTGAGGCGGTAGTCGGAGAACACCTTGTTCTCGTACGGCTCCCTCACCACGTACGCGAAGCTGCCTGCGGGGATGTGGATGCTCATGCCGGCGGAGCGCGCCCACGCGTTCACGCCCTGCGGCGTCGCCGCGATTATCCCTGAGCTGCGGTGCACCTCTTTCCTGTTCCCCAGTACAATCTCATAGCGGGAGGTGCGGTAGGATTTCAACGCTCCGGCGTAGAACTCGTTGACGGCGAAGGCCGGGAGCCTCTTCCCGTTGACCGCGCATTCGAGGGTGGGCAGCTCCCTTATCCCGGCCTTGCCTTCCAGGAATTTTTTGAGGACGGTGGGAAACGTCTTCGCCGTGGCCGCCAGCAGGTAGCCTTCCTTCCTCTTCGGATCGGAATTCACGCCGATGACGGGCTTGCCTTGCGGGATGAAATGGGCCGCGTACAGGAACGTGCCGTCCCCACCGACCGCGACGCAGACACCGGCACCCCTGAAATGAGATGCGGAAAGCTTCCTGCGCTCGACAGCCCTTGCAGCCATCTTCTGGGAGCGCAACGCGGCAAGAACTGATGTGAGTGCCTCCTTGTCCTTCTTTGAGGATGATGCCGTGTAGAGGACGAGAGCCCTGCCTGTTTCCATGCACGATGTTGGAGGAAGGGCGTTTTTAAAGGTTTTGAGAAGACACTTCCTTTTCCATGCCTGACCGAAGAGAGAAAAAACGGAGGACTCCCCGCAATCGATACAACCTTTGGGCAAGGGCTACCCTGGAAAGAGCTCGGCTCCGCGCCCCCAAAAGCGCCCCAGCAGCCAGTTACCGCTGCTCCCTTCCGGGCCTGACGGGATTTCTCGCCGCAAGAGCCAATTGGGACAGAGTGTCAACACCCTGGCCAAGACCATTGCGCAAAGGAGGCACCTCTCGCGGGATTCGCCCTGCCTGAAGCGCGTGTGCAGTCACAGAAGAGCGCTAACCTCCCGGCATAGTCCTCCGAGGA
>DUHN01000052.1 GCA_013330825.1 Candidatus Woesearchaeota archaeon
AAATCCTTGATTTCCATGAACCCGGGGGAAAAGAAAATACTCCGCGAAGCATTTCTTTTGGTCAAGCCACGGGAGGCAAAGCCTCCGGGGGTTGGGAGCATCCCCTTCCGCATTGTATGACCCAACTGCTGCACCGTTCGCAAAATTGGCGCTACCTTCACTTTCTACTGGGCCGTATAGATGGGCGGGAGAAATAAAGAGTTGGCGAAGGTGGTTATTTGAGGTGCATGCTCTCCGCTGTCTTGCGCTCGTCGTAGAGCCCCCTGATGGCCCCATACACCTGCTTCTGCTCATCCGGTGTCATCAGGCGGTAGGATTTCATGATGTCCACATAGGATTTCTTGGCCCCGACAAGGTCAAGATTCATAACCATCTGCCGCGCCTCGCTGATTTCCCTCGTGACGCGCTCGATTTCCGTCTTGTCCGCCTGATTCTCCGGGAAAGTCATTTCTTCCGCCAGCGCACCCTGGCCGGCGGGCAGGTCCTGGCTTGGTGCGGCGGATTCGGAAGGCCCTTTCTTTTTGGAGGGGAACAGGCGCTTCAGGAAGCCCTGCTTCTCCTGCACGGGCTGCTTGGTGCTGTCTATGGCAGTGTTGATTTCCCTGAACGAATCCTCGCTGTAGGGAGAGTCATCCTCGGCAAGGTCAAATTGCGGCACCTCCGAGAGCCATTTGTCCTCCTCACCAACAGAGACCGGAATGGGCTCGCCCTGCCCTGCTGATCCTGCCTGGCGGAGGATGGCTTCCGCGTCCTCTCTTGGCCGCTTGATGGTTATCTTCGTGCGGGTGCGGAAGGCTTTCTCTTCCTTCAGCTCCTGTCCGCGCTTCTGTGGAGCAGCCTCCTGCGCCGGCTCCTCCTCCAGGATATCCATGCCTGGGAAAGGAGGGGGAGGCGGAAGAAGCTTCAGGTCATCCTGCTTCCTTGATGAGGAGAACAGGCCGAGAATGATAGCAGGGAATGCCTCTTTTTTCACGTACACCACCTTCTTTTTGGGAGATTGTCCTTATTTTTGTTTATATACTTTACTGTATCGGGCGTGGAGTGGTTAGTCATTGGTGAAACGCTAGAGGAACATGCCGGACAGCCTCAATGCCAGGATGGCCGCTCCTGCCGCCAAAGGGATGAGAAGATTGTCATCCGCCCGCAAGACGTTGAGGCGCACTTCACTGGCTTCGACCAGCATGGCGGCGAACGCGGCGACAAGGGCCTCTGCCGCTGAGACGAAAAGCAGCGCTCCGAGGAACGCGGCGGCGAATCCGGCGATTGCCCCCTCGACGAATTTCTTGTCGGTGAGCGGGTGCGCAACTTTGCCGAAGCGGATGCCGAAAAGGTGGGAAACCGCATCGCCGAACGTCAGCACCAGGATGGACGCGAGCGCGATGTCCTGCGGGAAGAGGAACAGGCTGAGAAAGCTTCCCAGCAGGAAGAACAGCAGGCCTTTTCCGGGGAAGGATCGGCGCGCATCCGGGCGTTCAAAGGCGTCGAGCATTGGGGAGATGAGGGGGAGCCTCGACCTGCGCTCAATGAGGGATATGAGGAGCCCGATGAGGGTGAGAATCCCCAGGCGGATGGTGGTGAGGACTCCTGCCTGGATGCAGAGAACGATGGCCAATCCGAATACGATGTGGGCCATCTTCCTCCTCAATTCAAGGCGGTGGGACGCAAGGAAGCGGCGCACTGCTCCCGGCTTCGTGAGATGGTCGTGCGAGAGATACCATCCGACCGCATAGCCGATGATGGCTCCCCAAGCCACGTCGCTGAGGTAATGTACGCCGAAATAGAGGCGGGTGGACGCAACCAGGAAGGCGAGGCCGATGAGCGGCCTCCGCATCCTGGGAAATCCGCTGATGAGGATGGGCAGGAGGGCAAAGGCGACGAGGGCGTGCAGGCTGGGAAAGGAATAATAGAACGGCTCGGCAAAGTCAAGCGGGGAGAGCGGGGGGCGCAGGCGGTGGACAGCGAGCTTCGTCGAGACGCCGATGAGGAAGGCGAAGAGGAACGCCAAGCAGAGAAGAACAGCCTTCTGCACGTCTTTGCGCAGGAGCAGAGCAACCGCCGGCAGGATGAGCATGGCCACGGCAATGACGAGGATGTCCGTAAAGAAGCCGAATACGGCGTCGAGGACAGGCGTCCTGAACAGATGGAACGCATCTATGACCGCGGCATCAAGGAAGAACGACGCCAGGCCGAGCAGGATGGCAAGGAGGATTTTTCTGGGAACATTGCCCTGTTTTTTTCCCATGGGTCAGGAAATATCCTTGGTGATGGCGCCGGTGACTGTCTTGCCTGGCCAGATCTTGCATCCTGCAGCGATGTCCACGTTCTTTGCGGTCACGTTGTCTCCTACGGCGGCGCCGAATTCCCCCGCGGGGACGCTTTTGCCGTTGACGATTGACCGGGCTTCTTTGGCCGAGCGGATGATGCCCCAGAAATGGGTGCCGGAGCCGATGATGGAATGCTCGATGACGGAGTCCTGCTCGATGATGACATTGTCCATGATGACGGAGCCACGTACCCTGCCCTTGATGATGCAGCTGTCCCCGATGGAGCTATCGACAACTTCTCCCTCAATGAGGCAATCCTTCCCGATGGCGTTTTGGCCATTCCTGATTGCGCCGTCTGCGCCCAGCAGGTCCCAGGGATAGCCGATGGCGACGTGATTGGCCGTCTTGACGCAATGGACGCTTGTTTTTCTTGCCAATGCGTTTACCGCGTCCGTCAGCTCGTATTCCCCGCGCTCGCTTCTTTGGAGGGATGAGAGGATGCCGAAGATCTCGGGCTGGAGGACATAGAAGGACGTATTGATGAGGTTGGAAGGGGGGCTTGCCGGCTTCTCGATGATGTCCTTCAGGATGCCGTTCTCCTCCATGATGACGCCGAATCGTTCCGGCTCCCGGTGCTCAGCGACGAGGATGGCGCTGCCGTGATCGGCGCAGGCAAGGATGTCTTCCCTCGCATAGAGGTCGTCCCCTGCCATGGCGATGAACTTCCCCCTGACATGCGGCCTGGCCACGAGCAATGCGTGGCCGGTGCCGAGCTGCTCCTGCTGGTCGACATATTTCAGCCGGATGCCTTCGTGCTCATAGCCGAAGCGGTCTTCGATCATGCTGCCCATGTATCCGACCACGATGATGGCCTCGCTGACGATTCCCTTGAGCCGGTCAAGGGTGTGGGCAAGGAGGGGCTTGTTCGCGAGAGGAAGGAGCGGCTTGGGCCTGGTCAAGGTGAGCGGGTATGTCCGCGTGGATTTTCCGGCAGCGAGGATGACTGCCTGCATCACAGCACCTCTATCCGTGCTCCTGACGTACGCTCCTTCACATAATTGTCTTTCAGCGCATCCGCGAACAGGGCTTCCGGCACCGTGTAGGGCCTCGGCTCCACGGCATAGAGGCGCTTGCCTCTCGTGAAGACTTCCTTGTGGAGCTTCCTGAATTTCTCGACATGCTGCCTGGCGAACAGCGGGGGGCCTTCCCGCTCGATGGTCGGGGGAAGGGGCTTCCCGCCGAAGACGAAGGCGATGGACGCGTCGTCCTTCCTGTTCCACTGCCAGTCTGAGTAGAGCGCGGTGAAGTGGTGGCGGCCGGCCTGCTGCTCGAGGAACTCGTACACCTTCATCATCTTGCTGCCGACGATGTCATCCTTGCCTTCCGGGGGAGCAAGATGGATCATGACTATCTTCTTTCCCCGGTGCTCTTTCTTCAGCTCTTCCCTGTCCCAGGACTTCTCCCTGAAGAAGCCAATGGATGGCGCGGACAGGAACTCCCCTGCCTTGAGGATGAAATGGCTGAATTTTTCAGGCGACAATGCCGCGGCCGCGTTGCGGTCATGCTGCACCGGATCGATGACGATCAGGGGGGAGACCAGCTTCGACCTGTTCATCTCCAGGAAGACGTTCTTCTTCCGGTAATAGCCGGCGACGTCGATGACCGTCGCTTCCTTCCATCTGGCGGCAGCTTTCAGGAGCTTGAGAAAAGAGCCATGGTGAATCGTCAGGATCTCGCAGACATAGCCGGAGAATCCCCTGATGTAGCTCTCCGCCCCGTAGAGGTTGTTGGCCTTGCAGAAGTGCTTGGTGAGGCGGATCTCATCGGCGAGCTTCTTGTGCTTCCTCACCCACTTCGTATGCAGGGGGGAGATGTCAGTGATGTTCTTCGCCTGCGCCGCCTTCGATATCTTCAGGATGGGGATGACCTCGAAGGTGATGCCATTGTCCGCGATGCGGAAATAGTCCCGGGAGCCGTGGAGGCGCTGCACGCTCCTGAATTTCTTCTTCAATGCTTTTCCCAGGATATCCGACAATTCCGCGCTGCGCTTTTCATAATCCTTGTAGTGGAACATCACGAAGACATCAACGTCAAAGGTCTTGAGCCACGTCCCCTTGGCCCCGGAGCCGCCGATGACGGCGTCCGCGTGGGGGATGGAATCCTGTATCTTTTTGATGATCGGCTTGACCTTGGAGAACGCATCCTGCTCCTCCTTCTTTGAGGGGATGGTCTCCTTCCTCACCTGCGCGAGAACCTTGGCGACTGACATGGGAGAACTGCGGGAGAGGAGGTTATAAAAAGATTGTGATTGTTGAATCTCAGGGAAAAAGAGAGAGATTGTCATCTACAATTTCCTTTAATGACTTGAAGTATTTTTCTCTTATCACGATTCAAACATAAAAATTCAATTTTAGCATCCTTACATATCTTGTAATAATCCATCTCATCTTTGTTTTCTGTGTTAAATAATAAAATGGGTTTTATTTTAGGATAATGTAATTTGAGTATGGCGAGCAAAGTGTATCCTCTTGAGAAAAGTGTCCAATATCTTACTGATTTCTTGGGATTGGAAGTAGATTTGCACTCGACGGAAATTTTACATTTTCCTTTACTGTTAAGAATGAGGTAATCTGGCTCTTTTGGGATTTTTTTCAATATCTTGTTTCTCGTGGAACCTCTTTTGAGGTAAAAACCAAAAGGTATTTCTTTTTTCAAGAATCTCTCGGTCATTTCTTCAAAACGGCCACCCCTGCTCAGTTTAGTCATTTGAAAATTGACAAAAGTTTTATTCCGTCTCCTTCTCCACCCTCGTGACAGAAACGATCTCGTCGCCCTGCTCCAGGCGCATGATGCGGACTCCCTGCGTGTTGCGCCCGATGATGGAGATGCCGGACACCGGGGTGCGGATGGTGATGCCGGACTTGGTGATGACCATGATCTCGTCGTTATCAGAGACGCAGGTAACACTGGCCACAGGTCCGTTGCGATCCTCGGTCTGAATATCTTTAACTCCTGAACCTCCTCTCGAGATGTGACGATAAAGTTTGATTGGGGTGCGCTTACCATACCCATTACTGGTTATCGTAAGGATATCCTTGTTGCTGTCTTTCTCAGCGACAATCATGCCAATAACCTTATCATCCCTCTTAAGTGTAATACCCCTAACACCCTGTGAAGATCGTCCTGTTGGCCGCACATCCTCTTCAGCAAAGCGAACAGCCATGCCCTGCGCCGTAGCAAGAAGGACATCCTGTTTTCCATCTGTCAGCTTGACATCCATGAGGCGGTCGCCCTCGTCCAGGGTGATGGCGATGATGCCCGTCTTCCGCTGGTTGGAATAGGCGATGAGGTTGGTCTTCTTGATGGTCCCGTTCCTCGTGGCCATGATGAGGTGGTGCTTGTCGTCGAACTCCCTGACGGGGATGAAGGTGGTGACGTGCTCGCCCTGCTCGAGGGAGAGGAGGTTGACGATGGCCTTGCCCTTGGCCTGCCTGCTCGCCTCCGGGATGGCATAGGTCTTGAGCCAGTGCATCCGGCCCCTGTTGGTGAAGCAGAGCAGGGTGGCGTGGGTGTGCGCGATGAAGATGTCCGCGACGATGTCCTCCTCCCTGGTGGTGGTGGCGATGACCCCCTTGCCGCCCCGGTGCTGCTGCTTGTACGTGGCCAGAGGCAGGCGCTTGATGTAGCCGGATTTGGTGACCGTGATGACCGTGTTCCCTTCCTCGATGAGGTCTTCCATGCTGATCGCCTCCGCTTCCGCTTCGCTCAGCGTGGTGCGGCGGGCATCCGCGTACTGGGATTTCAGCTCCCTGAGCTCTTTCTTGATGATGTTGAGCACCTTCTGNNTTGTACGCGGTGCGCAATGACGCGTGGGCGGTCTCCGCGGACGCGCTGGCCTTGATGAGCTTCACGACGGCGTCGATGTCATCCAGCGCGATGAGGAGCCCCTCCAGGATGTGGGAGCGCTCCCTGGCCTTGGTGAGGTCGAACTGGGTGCGCTTTGCCACCATGAGCCTGCGGTGCTCCACGTAATGCTCCATCATCTGCTTGAGGGTGAGGACCTTGGGAACATTGCCCACCAGCGCGATCATGATGATGCCGAAGGTGGTCTGCAGCCTCGTGTGGGAGAAGAGCTGGTTGAGCACGGTGTCCGGGTCGGCGTCCTTCTTGAGCTCGATGAC
>DUHN01000051.1 GCA_013330825.1 Candidatus Woesearchaeota archaeon
ACTTATCCCGCGGGACTATTAATATGATTGCGAATAATACTATCTGGTATTTCAATAGGTCCTTTAGATAAAATCCATGTTTCTTTCTAAATTCTTCTTGACGCTCACTAAATTTTTGACTCATCATAGCAGTTAAACCAATAAGTCCATATAAATCTTTCCAAGTTGAAGATATTTAACAATTTTTACAACGATAATATTTCCCATTTATATTTACAATTTTATATTTACTGCCTGAACTACCAGAAGAGCCGCTGGAAGTTCCGCCTCCGCCACTTTCGCCAGAACCACTAATAGGTTGTTGATCAGGATTACTTGGCCTCCCGGAACCTGTCCACGATTGATAGTTTCCTGTCTTTTCATTATAATACCATTTAACATCATTTCCGCTAAAAATGGAATTGATTATACTTCCTGCTAATGCAGATTTTCTAGAGGGATCTTGCACATGGGATTGTATATGTGCAAAATAATTTGAGGCTCTTGACGCAGTTTGTAGATTAATGTTAAGTAAATTTATGTTTCCTACTCCAGTGGCGGTATGAACGCTTGCTAATTCTGAGATAGTGAAAAATAAACTGAATGCTTCAACACCTACACCTGTACCTGCTCCATATCCTAAACCAAATGAAGATTTGGAGAACCAATATTCAGCACTGATATCTCCACCTATCCCACCATAACCCGACATTGAAGCAGATATTGCTGGTCCTTCTAAATCTTTAGCCGTTTGCGCAAAAGGATAAAAAGTAGCTCCTCCACGAGCGCCTCCCTCTCCCCCCAAATAAAGTCCTCCACCACCTGAAAATATAGTACCATACTGCACCTTCCCATTATCAGCTTTTGTCACATAGAATCCTCCTTCGACACTGCCCCCTAACCCTAATCCTACTTCTCCACCACCACCAAAAACTATACCTTCTTTGCCAGTGGGGTCAACATAAAGATAAGGATTGTTGAAAGCATAAGTGTACCTGTTAATTGTTTGAGGGCTATAGATTGAAGGAATACCATTATCGGGAGTTGTTAATTTTCCCCACTCAGACTTAAACCTCCTCGCATTAAAATCATAATCTTCAGTCACCATATCAAACTCCTTCCCGGTGTAATCAAACCTCGTTTCTTTCCCACCTTCCAACTGTTCTCCAAAAGGGGAGAAGAAATTCTGCTCAATGATTGTTCCTTGTGCATTTGTCGAGAGCGATACTGAACCTAAATGGTCATTATGAATGGCCTGTTTATTGCCATTTGCACCTATTTGTGCAACCAGCATGCCGTCCTGATAGATGTAGTTCTCATAATACGTGCCAGATGAGTTTTTAACCTTTATGGTGCTTGGCGTGAGGTATTGTCTTTAGCAAAAAAGGAGATGGCGGATAAGGTAGAAAGTGAGTTCTCAGGATTGAGATACACATAGTCAAATTGGTATCTTCTTACCAAGGATTGGTTGAAAAAAATAGAAATACCTGTTAATCTTCGTGATTCCTCCAGCAGGCTGCCTTGTTCGTATACCCTTCTTCTGTCTTTTCTTGCTGTTGATTCATAAGAAAATTCTATTGTCCGTTTCTGATCATTGTTGTAGGTGATGGAAGAAATGTACGTGCTTCCGATGTCCCCAGTATAGGGATTTTCAGCATATGCATAAAAGATCCTGTTGCCGTGCGTATCTTGGATCTGGTCAAGCCACCATTTCACCGCATAAGGATAGCCGACACTGGATACAAGTTCAGTATCGGGATTATGGCCGAAGCGCATCTGGGTGCCATCCTTAAGTGTTGCAAGCCAATATTGGTTATAGGCGTTTGTTCCGGTGGTGGTGAGGTTTTCTATCCTGATGAACGACTCTGTTTCGGTGCGGTAGAAGCCGTCTGATGGGCTATAGAGCAGGTTGTACGATGCGCCATTGAGAATGAGGACGAATTTGTCGTCGCTGGTATTGGCCGGAGTAAAATTGACATCCCTATAGAGGTAATTCTGCGTCAAGGACCAGCCCGCGCCCAGAATGGACGGCCGCTGCTTCATAGATTGTGAATTGTAGAAAATGGAAAGCAAGGGCTGCAGCCCGTTTGTCCCTTTTGGGACGTCTAGGCCATAGCTATATGTCGCAGCCCCGGGGAAGAGGTTTGTCTGATATTGACCATAAAGCTTGACTTTCGGATGCTCCGGAATATTCGCCTTATGCAGGTAGGGCTTGTACTGGTCATCTGCTCCTAGAGCGAGAGAACTAGCAAGAACTACCACAATCAGTGAAAAAAGAAAAAAGCGCATGGCCAGCCTCATTTCGTGGCGTTGATGAGCTGCTGCACGGTGTTGTTGATTTGGGAAATCGTAGAGTTCCTGAATTCCAGGACGTAAAGCGCAGGAGTGATATTGAATCCGCCGACGGCAGTGTCGTTGCCCACNNGTGCCGGTAAACTGGCTGTCATTTGCGCTTCTGGCATAGAGTTTCTGGTTTGCATAGAGGGTGTATCCGGTCAGTGTGGTTGCAGCGGCTGACTCTAGGGCAATCCTTCCCAGCGTCTCATAGTCGCCTGGGCCGATGTACACCCTGAAGGCGCCGCTGGTGGAAGTCCTGTTCTCTAGGCCTTCCAAGCTCTGACACCCAATATAGAGCAAAGAATTTTCCTCATGCAACTCGTCATCAGTAATGATGGTGCATGTATGAGACAACCCCGAACTCGTGCAGTTCCTGTTTGCGCCCAAGTCAGTATAATTTGAGTCGGTTATGCCAATTCTGCAGTACGCTGACGCATTTGTCGTCACCCAAAATGTCGGTGTAGTGTCAATAGTCCGTGGAACGATGCAGCCGGCATTCTGGCATGTGGAATCAGAAAGGTTGATCAATTGGCCCGTGCCGCCTTCTGACGTCAAATTGATGACGGTAATGATGGGAGGTATTGGTGGTGGAGGGGCCTGCGGCGCGCCATCCTGCTTTTTCCAGCCGAAAATCCTCCTCACCATGATTTCCTCATTTCCACTAGATGGCCCTCCACTCTGCCAGTATACCGTAAAATTTCCCCTTGTTCCAGACCACCCGGAAGGATGGGAAATTGTGGTTTCTCCGTTGTTAATGTAAGCAGTTCCATTGGGGCAAAACGTTAAGTTTTGGGTTCCGGAAGGTGCGACCGCTGAGCAGGTTTTTGATGAGCTGAAACTATCGTCAGAAATTGCCCAAACATTTGTGCAACCGCCACCTAGGGAACCATAGCCTAATGCCAAGTTGCCTCCGTTAAAAAAATCCAGATCATCATCAAACATGAAAAAGACATTCGTGCCATCAACATCGGTCACCAACTCATGTTGGAAGTCTATGCAGATATCTGGAGTTACATTCCAAGTGGTCAACCTGACTGCGTTCTCCCCACCCCCTGCGCCGCCACCAGCAGTCGTTTGGATTCTTCCTGCCGTAGTGTTGAGAGTTACTTGTGCTTTCGGCTCGGTGTCTTTTGTAGCCCAATTGTCAGACGTGGATATGGCGGTGACGAGGGTTCCTGTGAATGTCTCTCCACCGCTGAAATTGTAGGAAAACGGGGTGATAGCGGGGTTTGCGCTGTGTGTTGTCTGAACTATCGCGGTGGCAGCGCTACCGAAAAGGAAAAATGCAAAAATCCAGAGGAAGGTGGGCTTTCTCATGGTCCCTCCTCCTCAATTTGGAGTTTTTTGTAATAGAAAGTAGGATCGTTCTCAACAAACTCTTCTAGTGAGTTCTTGTAGGCTGTCCTGATGCTGTCATCGCAGATCTCGAAGCGCTGGCAGGTCTTGCCTCCCCTGCAGTCCGTGAACTGGCCGTTGTGGGCGCCATCATACAGCGAAACGCAGGTGACGATAAGGCAGTAGTCCTGTATGTCCGTGACGCAGGGACCCCAGTCGGAGTAGTCAATGCGCTTCCTGAGGATGGTGGTGGTCTCGTTCTTGAACTCGAGGATAAATTCCTTGTTGGGGGTGCAGATCGTCGAGTTTTTTGTGACGGTTGAGGTTCCTGTCTGGCACTTATAGTCATAGGCGGACTGCTCCTGGTTGCATGTCGTGTTGGACCCGGATGCGTTGAGGCAGGACGTGGAGTTTAGGTAAAACGTGCAGTTCCCGTACACCGGCTGCATTTCCTCAAAGAAGGTCGTGGTACAGGTCGACGTCTCCTTCAAATCCAGCGCCGGATTGATATAGGTGAACGTGCTTTCGGTCTCCACTAGCGGGTCCTGGCCGCTGAGCTGGCTTGCCGCCATCAGGGAGAGGACGGCGATGCCAAGAAGCACCGCTATTGCAAAGATTATTTTTCTCATGGAGGACACCTCTTTGCTGTTTTTTCATGATGTGGAGAGAACACAGAATAGCGGGAAGTGGAAAAGTTCCCAAGACTAGCTGATCGGACTATCGTATGAACCACTCCCCCCTTCCCTTGGAACGGGCTCCTATAAGTTAGTTTGCGAGCACTGGAATGTGGAAATAAATGCCTTTCAAAGGCGAGGGCACGGCCAAAACCCGCACAGAAACCTTTTTATACGAAGGAACGGTGGAGAAAACCATGGATTCCAGGCAAGTCATCGAGACCGGCGTCGACAAGCTGGTGGAGCTCCTCAAGAAAAAGGGGAGGATGTCGTTCCAGGACGCCGCAAAGGAGCTCGGGGTCGGCGTCGATGTGATAGCCGAATGGGCGGATTTTCTCAGCGAGGAGGGCATTCTCGGGGTCGAGTACCGGTTCACCACCCCCTTCCTGATAGACCGCAAGATCTCGCGGGAGGAGATGCAGAAGAAGACGAGGGAGTTCGAGGACAAGAAGGACATCTTCGTGCGGAACGCGGAGGGCACGGTGAGCGTGCTGCGCCGCGAGGCCGAGAACATGAAGCGCATCAAGACGGAATTCGAGAGCCTCAAGAAGGACCTCGGCATCGACCTCGACTCGATACGGAAGGAGGTGACCGAGCTCGAGAACCTGGAGCAGATGAAGGAGGGCCTCTCCAAGAAGCTCCTCGAGGAAAAGCGCGAGGCGGAAAAGCGCGGGGAGGAAGTGAAGGCCATCATCGAACGGGAGCGCAGGATGTACGAGCAGCTGCAGGAGGGCATCAAGGGCGAAGAGGCCGCGCTGGAGCAGGAGCGGTCAACGGCGAAGATGCTGGGCGGGAAGGAGAAGACCCTACTGGAGGGCATGGACACCCTCAAGGGCATCATCAAGGAACTTGACGAGAAGATGGCCGAGGAGGGCAGGGCCATCAGCGGCTCGGAGAAGCATATCGCGGAGCTCAGGACCCTCGTGGAAAGCATCAGGGACAACATCGAAAAGGAGAGGGCATCCCTCACGGCGCTCGTCACGGAGAAGGAGCAGCACGAGAAAGTCATCAAGGAGCTGCAGGACACCATCCTCAAGAAGCTCGAAAAAATCGATGCCCCCGCAGAGGAGAGCGCCTCGAAGCGCCTCAGGGAGTTCTTCCACGAGAAGATGAAGGTCTCCCTCCTGGTGGAGAAGCTCAACGAAGACCGCGACAGGCTCGAGAAGGACTTCATGGAGCTCATCAGGAAGGCAAAGGCGTTCCAGCTGACGGCGAAGGGAAAGGACATCCAGAAGGAGATGGAAGGCATCGAGGACAAGTTCCAGGACATGGAGAAACGCAAGGGAGTCTTTGAGGAGGAGTTCAGGAAGCTCTCCGGGCTCATCAGGGCAGAGTAGGCCATTGAAGCGCGAAGCGTTTTAGGCGTGAACACAGACGCGCGCCGCGCATATAGGGAAAAAGAGGTGGATGGTGGCGAAAGGAAAAGGGGATGCAGGCCCTGAAGAGGGGACACTGGCAGGCGAGAAGAGGAATGTCCTTGCCACCTACAATTTTGTTTCTGACAACATCCCCATCACCATCACCGTCTACACCAAGAAAGGCGAGTTCGTCCCCATCTATGATGTCTCCATCGCGAGCATCAGCAAGACGACCGAGGCCATCCTAGAACGGGTCAGGCACGAGCTCACGAGCAAGGTGAGCCTGGGGATGGTGGACATCCTCAACACCAAGAAGACGGGGGTCATCGAACAGGGGTTCGCGGACGCCATCGCTTTCCTCATCAGCAAGCATTTCCCGACAGCGGATGAGGAGACCCAGCAGTTCCTGAGGTCATACCTCATCCAGAAAAGCCTCGGCATGGGGCAGATCGAGGTCCTCATGGACGACGAGAATCTCGAGGAGATCGCCATCAACGGCGGCAACAAGCCCGTCTGGGTGTACCACAAGAGGCTGGGCTGGCTGAAGACCACCATTGTGCTCGAGAGCGACGAGCAGATCCTCCGCTATTCGACCATGGTGGGGAGGAGGGTAGGGAGGCAGATATCCATCCTCGAGCCGCTCATGGACGCCACCATCAACACCGGGGACAGGGTGAACAGCACCCTCATGCCCATCTCGGTGGAAGGCAACACCATGACCATCCGCAAGTTCGCCTCCAAGCCGTGGACGGTCACGGACCTCATCAACACCCAGACCATCTCCCTTGACGCGGCATCCCTCATCTGGATGGGCATCCAGTACGAGCTCTCCACCCTCATAGCGGGAGGCACCGCCACCGGAAAGACCTCCATGCTGAACGCCATCGCGAACTTCTTCCCGCCGAACCAGCGCATCATCAGCATCGAGGACACGCGAGAGATCCAGCTCCCGAGCTTCCTGCACTGGATACCCATGGTGACGCGCCTGCCAAACCCCGAGGGGAAAGGGGAGGTATCCATGCTCGACCTGCTGGTCAATTCGCTGCGCATGCGCCCCGACCGCATCCTGGTGGGGGAGATCAGGCGGAAGCGCGAGGCGGAAGTGCTCTTCGAGGCCATCCACACCGGCCATTCCGTCTATGCCACGGTCCACGCGAACGATGCCGAGGAGACCATCGCCAGGCTCACCAATCCCCCCATCGACATCCCCCGGACGCTGCTCCCGGCAATCTCCATGATCGTGGTGCAGTTCCGCAACCGCAGGACGGGAGTGAGGAAGACCTTCCAGGTAGCGGAGATCATGCCGGACGCCTCCCCGAGGGTGCTGATGCAGCTCGACATCAAGAGCGGCCAGCTCCAGAAGGCAAATGAGTCCATAAGGCTCATAGAGACGCTCCAGACCTTCACCGGGCTCACGAAGCAGGAGATCGATGCCGACCTGAAGGAGAAGCAGGGCATCCTCAGGTACCTGGTGGACGAGAACATCAATACCGTCGACGATGTCGGCAAGGTCATGGCGCAGTACTACTCCGACAAGGACGGGCTCTTCAAGGAGATGTCAGCACGCAAGGGGAAGGGTGGGTAGCATTGCCAAAATCCTTTTCGCCCGCATCGCGGACAGCGTCCCCCACCTGAGGTTCAAGCTCAAGCAGGCGGGGATGAACATCAAGCCCGAGGACTTCGTCAAGCAGACGTTCCTTTCCGCGTTCTACCTGACGGCAGGGCTCTTCAGCTCCATCACGCTCATCCTGGTGAAGTTCGAGGCGTTCACCACCCTGCTGCTGCTCCTCGTCTTCCCTTTCTTCGCCCTGCTGATGTTCTACCTCATCAAGATTCCCGACGCGAAGATACTGGGCAGGGGCAAGGACATCAGCAAGGAAGTGGTGTTCGCCGGGAGGTTCCTCATCATCGAGCTCGAGTCCGGAGTGCCGCTGTACAATGCGCTGCAGAACCTCTCCAAGAACTACAAGGCCATCGGGAGCTATGTCAAGGAGATCACCGACAAGGTCGACCTGGGGACGAGCATGGAGGACGCCCTGAACGAGGCGGTCGAGCTCGTCCCGTCGGACGACCTCCGCAAGATGTTCTGGCAGATCATCAATTCGCTCCGCACCGGCTCTGACGTCTCGAGGTCGCTCCTCAGCACGGTGGACCAGATCGCGAAGAGGCAGAAGATCCAGATAAACGAGTACAGCAAGAAGCTCAACCCGCTGGCGATGTTCTACATGATGATTGCGGTCATCGCGCCCTCGCTGGGGATGACCATGCTCATCATCCTCTCCTCATTCGTCAACTTCACCCTGAGCCTGACTATCCTGCTGTTCCTGGCTGCCCTGCTCGGGTTCATGCAGTTCATGTTCCTGGCCACCATCAAGTTCTCGCGGCCGCCCATAGATCTCTAACACCCCCTCCCCCCTACATGATCAAAGACATCCTGAACAAATGGAAGGAGAAGCTCAGCCGGAAGCAGTGGCAGAAGCAGGTGCCTGGACCCGGGAATGGCAAGGTCGGCGGCCTCTTCGGAAATCTCTTCAGGAACCTCAAGGAGAAGCGGAGGCGGCAGCAGAAGCCAGAGCTCGAGAGGATTAAGCTCCAGGTCAGGAAGAAGCACGAGCACCAAATCAGGTCGCAGGAGCGCAAGAAGCGCGTCAAGGAGTACCTAGGGAAGGCTGGAGTCCCCCTGGAGCCCCTTGACATCTCCAAGAAGCTCTTCAAGGCGAGCATCTTCGTGACGCTGGCCATCTCCGGCTATCTCGTCTACTATTTCTCCACCACCTTCGGCATCACCTGGGGGAAGGTCGCGCTGTGGATAGGGACCCTCTGGATAGGGGGATTCGTTGGCATCCTCTTCATCCTGTGGGTGCTGCTCTACATCGTCATTGACCTGCGCATCTTCAAGAGGCGCCTCGAGATCGAGGAGATCCTTCCCGATTTCCTGCAGCTGACCGCGGCCAACATCAAGGCGGGGATGACCGTGGACCGGGCATTATGGTATGCCGTGAGACCGAATTTCGGGGTGCTGGCCAAGGAGATAGAGAGCGTGGCCAAGGAGACCATGGGGGGAGAGGACCTCACCTCCGCCCTGAGGAAATTCGCCGAGAAATACGACTCTCAGGTCCTCCAGCGCTCCGTGTCCCTCATCATCGAGGGCATCGAATCCGGCGGCGAGATCGGCGACCTGCTCATCAAGGTGGCGGAGAACATCGAGGACCAGAAGATCATGAAGAAGGAGATGGCGGCCAATGTGACCACCTATGTCATCTTCATCACCTTCTCCTCCATCATCGCCGCGCCGTTCCTCTTCGCCCTGTCCGGGGCGCTCATCCAGGTCATGCAGAGCATCGCGGCCTCGCTCGCCGCCACCGGGGCGTCCGGGGCGACGTCCACCATCGGCATCAGCTTTGGCGGGACGGGAATCGAGCCGAGCGACTTCAGGATCTTCGCCATCGTCTCGCTGTGCATCAGCGCCACCATGTCGGCGATGGTCATCTCCATGATAAAGAAAGGCAGCGTCAAGGAGGGGGCGAACAACATCCCGGTCTT
>DUHN01000012.1 GCA_013330825.1 Candidatus Woesearchaeota archaeon
TCATCTCCCCCCCGGGAACGATGAGATCTATCTTGTCCAGGTGCAGCGAGTCGAGAAGCTGCTGCGACGCCTTGGCGTCACCCAGAGCGTATTCAGCGGCCGCAACCCCTATCCTGACGACGGAATCGTTCCCTGCCTGCTCAAGATACTNNCACCTGCTCCATATAGCGCCCAGCTCTTGCCGAGCCACGACTCCTTGGTCTGATTGAGGGACAATGCGCGCTCAAATTCGCCCCTTGCCCGGTCAAACTCAAGGGAACTCAGGAATACCCACCCCATTTCCGCATGGGCCGGGGCATAGTCCGGATCAGCAGCAATCGCGGACTGGAAATATCCTCTTGCCTTCTGCATCGGCTCCTCATTGCCGAATTTGACGGCCACACCATAATAGAGCCTGCCGAGCCCGACATAGGATTCCGGCACATCCGGATTCGATTTAATTTTGCCAAAAAATTCCGTTGCTGCATCCTGCTGCTCCCGGTTGAAGAACCTTTCGAATTCCTGCTTCTGGGCGATTTCTTCCGGAGAGAGAATCTTTTCCTTCAGCTGTTTCTCTGCCTGCACAATATTCTTGAAAAACAGAACGGCAAGGATGACCGAGGCCGTGAAAAGAATGCCGATCAATACAATCCTCCATTTCACCCCTTTTTCCCTTTCCATGAAGAATGACAAGATAAACTGCTATTTAAGCGTTTTTGCTTCCTGCCACCGGCTCTTGCCCGCCGATCCACAGAGGATGGCTATTTGCCAACCGTCTCCCGGAATGAAGATTTATAAAATATGCATGCTGACCTGCCATTGTGATGGAAAACCACGCCATCTTGGTCAAGGATTACGTGCCGCGGAGCTTCGGCAAGGAATACTGGAACGTGAAGGGCCCTCCACAATATCCCATGTTCGCTGCCGTCGCGCTTGGCCTGAAGCCGGTGATGGACGATTGGGTGGATGTCCACGACTATGAGAGACTTGCAGATGCCTGCGCAGCCTATGGACTTGTCATGGCCCCAGACATCGTCTTTGCGCCGGTGGAAGGCAGCAAGGAAGGCATTATAGGCGGCCGCAACATCACCACCACCTATTCCCGCGGCGAGAAGTTCACCGGCCAGAACACGGAAGGCCAGGTCCATATCCTCATCGCCCGGGATAAGCAGGCGGCATCCGACGCGAGGAAATGGGCATGGTACTCCCTCGTCATCAATGGGAGATCCACCAACAAGCCATTCGTGGACCATCTTCGCTACGGCAAATGCTTGGGCTATCCTCCCTGCTGCGTTAATTTCTTCAGGACATACAACAACTGGCACCTCTTCAGCAATCCCTTCGAAACACTTAAGAACACCGCTTTCGAGAATGGAAACGCCATAGGCTCACACTACTGCAACAATTTCCTCATGGACAAGGGCTATTCCTATATCCACCACCTTCCCTGCTCCTATCGATGCAAGGCGAGCACGGCCCTTGCGCAGGAACTGGAAAAAAAGCTTGACACGCTTGAGCCTGCGTTCATCCAAACAGCAAACAGGCTGCTGAGAAAGCCCTTACTTGTCTTCGGCGAGCAGCACTTTGCCATCTTCGATGGCGAGCTGCAAAAAACGGCCGGAGGAGCCAGCATCTCTTACCGCGCGTGCCAGTACTTCCGCAACCCCTCGCGGCCGGAGGAGAACATCGCTTTTTTTGATGAGATTCAGGCAGGAGATGCCCTGGTCATGAACGATTCCCACATCCTCATCAAAGACGGAACCACGACGATAAGGAAAGCAGAGCGGAAAAAAGAATGGTTCCTCATCGACTTCGACTGATGGCAGCGCCACCTCCACTGGAAAGGGCAGAAAACATCCTCGGTGTCCCACTGCACCGGACTGAAATCACCCTTGAGTCCGGGGAGCCCTATGACGAAGGGGCTTCCTATGCCCTGAGCCAGCATTTCTACGGGAAGGATGGCGAATTGCGGAATGCCATCAGGAACATGACGCGCTTCCTTGCTGCCTTCGCCCGGCAACGACAGGATTCCCAGAAAGATGCTGCTGTCCTTTACTCTCTCCTGGGCAACCTGCACTACATCGCAGGAAACTTCAACGAGAGCGCCAACTGCGCGATGCGGGCAGCCTCCCTCAACAGGAGCGACATCACCTACTGGGTGGAACTTGCATTCTCTTTACGGGCACTTGGGGAATTTGATGTCTTTGAGGGCATCCTGTTCAACTTTGAGGGGATTGTCCGGCTATGGCAACAGAGCACGGCACCTGACCTCACCAAAGAAGCCCTGCTCAGCCTCATCAAGGAAGCAAAGAGTTAGATGGGGTCTGTCCAGTTGTAGTAGAGCTTGCCTGTCAGCTTCAGGTTGCCGCTGCTGTCTATGTAGGCTACATCAGCACCAGTGTAATTTCTCACGATGAGGCTGTTCCTGGGCGGAGCCAGGGAACTCTGGCTGAGGGAGATGCTTCCCCTGAGGTAGATGCTGCCGTTGCTGGCGATGTACGCGACCACTGCGCCGGTGTTGTTGCGGACGATGTAGCTGTTCCTCGGCGGGTC
>DUHN01000076.1 GCA_013330825.1 Candidatus Woesearchaeota archaeon
CCAACGACGCCCTTGCTGTTGCACCGCTAAGGCTCGACCTCATGCCAGTAACCACTTTCGGGACAGAGCCGGGCACAGTCTTTTTAAAAGCGGCAAATCCTTCCCTGATATGATGGTGATAGGAAGCCGTATGCAGGACATCGTAGGTTCTCAACCCGGGCGCTGGACAGTAGAACAGGCCATAACAGGCATAGCGCAGGAAGCGGCAAAAGGCATCGCAAACCCTGAATGGAGGAATCTGAGTGCAAGTGCTTTGCTTTTATATACTGCATTAACTGAATGGTATCGCATCAACCCGGTGAAGATAACACCTAATGCGAAGCTTGCAGGTGATGCCGGCCTTCTTGGTCAGGGACAGTATCTCGAATTGATTGAAAGTGAAGGGTATGCTGTTGAATGCGCTGGGCAGAACCTCACCGTAAGTGATTTAGTGCGAAGAATGTACTTTGCCACAATAAAAAATGGCCCTCTCCAATAAAGTAACCACCCCGACGTACGAACAATCCTTTTTATAATGCTCTAGGGACAATGCCATAATGGCAGAGCTGAAGCGCGTTCTTGGTTTTTGGACGGCCCTTGCGCTGGCGATATCCTCCATCATCGGCACGGGGATGTTTTTCAGCATCTCCATCGGCTCGCAGCTCGCGGGCAACGGCGTCATCCTGGCATGGGCGCTCCTCACCCTCATCGGCCTCTACATCGCCTCCTTCTTCGGCGAACTGACGGCCATGTTCCCGAAGGCAGGGGGCATCTACGAGTTCAGCAAGCAGGCCTATTCGAGGTTCACCAGCTTCATGATTGGCTGGACGGCATGGTTCGTCGGCAACCTCGGGGTGGCGCTGACCGTGGTGGCGGCCATCGATTACATCATCCCCGGCCAGAATGCCTGGCTGCTCAAGCTGGCCATCTGCATCGCGTTCATCATCCTGCTCAACGTCATCGCCTATGTCGGCATCGAGTCCTCCGCCTTCATCCTGGTCATCTTCGCCGTCATCACCGTCTCCCTCATCGTCAGCGTCATCATCCCCGGAGCGTTCCAGCTCCATCCGGGCAACTTCTCGCCGTTCCTCGCGTACGGCACCTCTTCCGTGCTGCTGGCCATCTTCTTCATCTCTGAAAGCTTCTTCGGCTGGGAGTCCGTCACCTACCTCGCGGAGGAGACGAAGAATCCCGAGCGGACAATCCCAAAAGCGCTGCTCATCGGCACCATCATCGTCGGTGTGCTGGGGACGCTCCTCACCTTCGTCTCCCTTGGCGTGATGCAGTGGCAGTTCCTGGCAGAAGTCTCCGCCCCCCTCTCCTTTGTGGTGCAGGAGGTGTATGGCGCGGCAGCCGTCAAGGTGTTCGCCTGGGGCATCTTCGTCGTGCTGCTGGGGGCGGCGGCCGGAGGCATCATCACCATGCCACGCCTCCTCCTTGCGCTGGCGAGGGACAAGCTCTTCATCACCCAGTTCGCGGCCATCCATCCCAAGTACAACACGCCCTACAAGGCCATCATCTTCCAGACCATCGTCTCCATCCTCGTCTTCCTCATGGCCTTCGGCAGGTACGAGCAGCTCCTTTCCCTGGTGCTCCCCATCGGCTTCATCCTGTATTTCTTCACCATCATCATCGTGCTGAAGCTGCGCTTCACCATGCCGAACCATTCCCGGCCGTTCAGGGCGCCGTTCGCCGCCGCCGGGACCATCCTCCTCTCCCTGTTCTTCGCCGGGATGGTGGTGTTCTGGGTGGCCGTGGAGCCGGGAGCATGGGGGATTCTCGGCCTTGCCCTCTCCTTCATCCTGCTGGGCATGCCCATCTACCTGCTGCTGGAGATGTACTACGACCCCGACGAGATCATCCGCATCAACGATTTCCTGGCGTACTTCACGCTCCTGTTCGAGAATTTCATCCTGCCGAAAAACGTGAGGGCGCAGATCCTCTCCCTGCTGGGCGAGATCAAGGGGAAATCCGTGCTCGAGTTCGGCTGCTCGGTGGGCACGCTCACCACGACGCTGGCGGAGCATGTCAAGCCGCGCGGCAGGGTCTTCGCCACCGACCTGTCCAAAAGGGAGATTCTCATCACGCGCAGGCGCCTCTACCGGAAGGGCCATTACCACGTCGTCGTGCTGCACGACGAGCACCAGGTCAACAGGGTGCACCCGCAGATTCCCAACGTGGACGCCATCGTGAGCATCGGCATGATGGGGTACATGCAGGACATCAAAAAGGTGCTCAAGGAGATGTACGACCTTCTTCCCTACGGCGGCAGGATCGTCTTCTTGGACTACGCGGATTTCTTCAAGCTCATCCCGAACGTGCAGTGGCTCTCCGACGACAAGGTCATCGCAAGGATGTTCAGGGAAGCCGGCTTCTCCGTCTTCGTGAAGCGCGAGAAAGGGCTGTTCTGGAGCTATGTCTACGTGTACGGCATCAAGTACGAGCGGGAGATTCCGTATGTGTAGGTGGTGGGCTTCCTCCTTCTTCACGAATTTATGTGCACTCTCCCGTCCCTCTTCCCAATCGCGTTCTCCCCGAAGGTGACATTGCCCGTGACATTGGCGGGCAGGAAGACGACGTGCTCATAGTCCTTGTACACCACCACCACTTCCCTGCCGTCCACCAGGTCAAGGGAGTAGGACTGCCCGTTGATGACCTCCGGGATGGTGAATGTTGAGGAGTAGCCGTCGTTCAGCCCGGCGGCAAGCACGACCTGGTCCACGACGAGCCCCGCGATGTCGGCCGCGGTCGCCTCGACCCTGCCCTGCGTCTCGTCCGCGAGGCGCGAGTTCACGAGGGAAAAGAGGGAGACAAACACCAGCGTCAGGAACGCCACGATGAGGAGGAACTCGAAGGCGGATTGGCCTTTTGCTGTCCTGAAGAGGAAAAATGCCTCCTTCACGTTTGGGGCAGCGCCGACTCGCTCTTTGCNNNCGGAAGGGGTGAGGTTGACGCGGGAGAAGAACACGAAGTCCGTGTAGCCGGAGGAGGTGCTCACGTTGAACACCAGCTCGCGCTTGTCGATGATCGCCGCGCTTTCTATCCCCTTGGGCATGCGCAGGCTAATCACGGTCTTGGATGATTCTCCGCTGTAGAACAGCGATTCGGCGGTGCTGACGATGTCCCTCCCTATCGCCTCGAACTGGTAGAAGGTGATCTCCTCGGCGGACTCCCGCGAGAAGTTGAGGAAGAAGTAGGTGGCGGGCACGATGACCAGGAAGGCGATGCCGATGACGATGAGGAATTCCATGGACGCCTGCGATTTTGCCGAGGGGGAAAAACATCTCCTTTGGCAGGGAGGATTCCCGTCCCAAAAGAACGCGCGCTCTGCGGCGCGCCAAGACAGTGCGAGTGAAGCGAGCGTGACCATTGTTCACCTGGTGATAATCAAGGGGGGGAGGGGCGGTAAGGGGGAAAATTGTCCGGAGATTACGGGGGTCCTTGCAGTCATGGCGAGAGCACCCTGCCGCTGATCTTTCCGGATATCTGGTGGGTGGGATGGCTCGCCGTCGCGGGGGCGTAGTACAGTATCCTGGCCCGGGCATCGAACCGTTCCCGGGGAAGCAGTCCGCCGCCGGAGCAGGAGGTGAAGTTGATGTCCAGCGCCGTGCCTGACGCCCAGGAGAGGGGCACCGAAGGCGCCGTGCAGCTCACCGGGGGAGAAGCGTCATTCGTGATTTCGACGGAGGTCACGGAAAGGGATTCCCCCGCGTTGTTCGCGAGCTTGAGGGAGATGGAATCCTGCTGCAGGCTGAAGTCAATGCACGAGAATTGCGAAGGGAACAGGCATTTCTCCGGTATGTACTTGGAGAAGTCGAAGATGCCGAAATAGTACAATGCCCCCAAAGTGATCATGATGACGAGGAAGGCCCACGCGTAGGTGGTGAGGAATTCCAGCGCCGCCTGCCCTCTCCTTGCTGTCATCTGCCAAGCCTCCGTCAGGTGTTCCCCTGGAACGGACATAGCCTTGAAAAGTGAGAATGCTCAGATCACGCCGGAGAAAATCTCTCCCTTGACCTCATGGGTGTAGGATGACCCGCTCTTCACACCGTAGTATTTCATGTTGATGAAGACTTTCTCCTTTTCCCCGCTCTGGAAGCCGGCCGCCGCAAGATTGCAGCTGGTGAGCGTGTAGTCCCTGACATCCGCAGTGCCCCAGACGTTCGAAGTGCCGATGTTGGCCGGGGCGGTGCAGGACAATGCGGTCGTGGTCTCGCTGCCGACGGTGAAGGAGGAGATGACGATGGGCTCGCCCGCGTTGTTCCTCATCTTGAGCTTCACCTCGGATGCCGAAAGGGCGATCTGCCAGTCCAGGCACTCGAATTCCGGGCCGAAATTGCACCTGCTCGGCAGGATCTTGCTCGGGTTGAGGATGCCGAAGTAGGCGAGCGACCCTATCATGATGAGGATGACGAGGAATGCCCAGCCGTAGGTGGTCAAGAACTCAAGCGCAGCCTGTGCTTTGCGGGAATGCATAGTGTACAAAGAGCCTCTTTTTTCCTTCATCTCAATGATGAGGATTTTCTGGCTTTGTTCTTTTTAAAGGTTTCGTATCGGCATTCTTGGAGGGAGCCCGAGGATTATCGCTTTGCACGCAAAGAAGGAGTGATTTTCGCGTCCTGCCAGAGCTGGAGGATGGCCTTCGCCGTGCGCATGGTGTCCGGTAACCCCCCTTTTCCGATCCAGTTCCTTTTCCGCGCGATCCCCTCAAGGGCATCATTGTGATCCCCCCCAGTGCCAATGCCGAAATGCTGCTCGATGAGCCCGGGATAGGCATCCATCAGCTGGAAGACGGCAAGCTCCGGATCCTCCTGGTCGAAAGGCTTGGACACCATCTTGAGGTGCTTGACGTCGTCCTTCTCCTCGCGGGGAATCACTCCCGGCGTGTCGATGAGGAAGAAATGGGTGGTGGAGACATACTGCTTGCCCCTGGTGAAGCCGGGCTGCGACGATACCCTTACGGTGCCATACCCTTTCAGGCGGTTGATGATGGAGCTCTTGCCCACATTCGGATAGCCTACCACGCCGACGATGGGCTTGCCTTCCTTGTTGGGAGAAAGCGACTTGAGCATGCCCTTGAGCTTCGGGATGCCGTGGCCGCGCTTGCCGGAGACGATGACGAACGGGTGCAGCTCCTTCGGCACGAGGATCTTCTGCTCCCCCAGAAGGTCGCTCTTGTTGAAGACCGTGAGCATCCTCCTGCCCTTCCGCCTGACGAGCTTCTCAAGGTCCGTGTTCCTGCTCTCATGCGGGTAGCGCGCGTCCAGGATGTACAGCACGATGTCCGACTTCGCCACTACCCCGTCCACCGTCCGCCAGAAGCCGCGTTTCATAAATGCAGGGGCACATATTTTTTTAGCATATCCCGTGGAGTGGGGATTTTTTGGGGCAGCAGAGATTGCTTTGAAGTAGATAAAAAGCGGCCCGGCTGAAAGAATATGCGCCTCCTCTTTCCTCCCAGTGTCGGGTTCACCTCGAACTTGTGGAGGTTGTAATAGCCAAAATCGTAAGAGACATCCCCCCTGGTATCCACGGTGACATAAAAAAATTCGTCTTTCATCCTTTCACGGGTGGTGAGGCGGACATGCATGATGTTAAAGGAAAGCTCGGCCGTGGGTTGCGTTGGATCGATGATGCTTTCAAGATTATGCTTTATCACCCCATCAACAAAGATCGGGAGGGTCTTGGAGGCAACGTATGCTTCGGGAAGGTGGCTGCTGCCCGGCAACGAATTGGAATCGATCGGAAATGGCCATGAGTAGCCCAGCAAAACATAGGAACCCCTATTTCCAAGAAACATCCTGTATCTCCTATCGGTGAAGATGGCAGTCTCATTCTGCAGGGGGCTCATCAGAAGGTAGGGTTTCATCCAGTGAGGTAGGCTCTCTTTGCCTATTAACCTTGCGGTTTTTCATGAAGAAGAACAATGTTTATAACAACCCGGATCACCCGCCCCGTCATGGCCAACATCATCCTCACCACCCAGGGTTGCAGCGCGAACATGCGCGAATCAGAACTGATGGCCGGCCTTCTCCAGAGGGAAGGCCACGAGGTGAGGCACCGGAACGGCGCAAAGGAGCAGGAGCCGGACGTCCACATCGTCAATATCTGCACGGTGAAGAAGGACTCCACCCCGCTACGGGAGATACAACGCATCAGGAGAGAGCATCCCCGCGCCAAAGTCGTGGTCGCCGGCTGCATCACGGATTCCATCGTGCCGAAAATCAAGGCCATTGACGGGGGCATCAGCTTCGTCAATACCCATCACTTCGGAAAGATCAATGCCGTCGTTGAGCAGTCCTTGTCCGGGAATCAGCTGGAGTTATTGGGCAAAACATACGAAGTGAAGGCGGGTCTGCCCTCGGTGAGGAAGAACCCCGTCATCGGCATCGTCCCCATCCTGAACGGCTGCAACTACTTCTGCACGTTCTGCTCGACCAAGCTGGTCAAGGGAAAGCTCTTTTCCTACCCCATGGACGCGATACGAAACGACGTCAAGCGCCACGTGCAGGCCGGCTGCAGGGAGATCTGGATAACGAGCAACGACACCGGCGCCTACATGGTGGAGCAGGGCGGGAAGCAGAGAATCGCGGAATTGCTTGAGATGGTATGCTCCATTCCCATGGACTTCAAGGTTCGCGTCGGCATGATGAACCCTGGCAACACCCTGCCCATCCTGGACGATCTCATCGCCGCCTATAAGAACCCAAAGATGTTCAAGTTCCTGCACATCCCCCTGCAGGCAGGCAACAACGGCATCCTCAAGCAGATGAACAGGCAGTACACCGTTGAACAATTTCTTCACGTGGTGGATGCCTTCAGGAAGGGGATCCCCGGCATCGCCCTCTCCACGGACATCATCGTCGGCTTCCCCGGAGAGACAGAGGAGCAGTTCCAGGACACGCTGGACATCATCAGAAAAGTGAAATTTGACATCATCAACATCTCGCGCCACTCCGCGAGGGACGGGACGCTCTCGGCAAAAATGAAGCAGATTCCTCCATGGAAGGCCAAGGAGCGCTCAAGGGCATTGACAACGCTCCAGGAAGGGATCTCCCTGGAGAGCAACAAAAAATGGCTCGGCTGGCAGGGCACGGTGCTGATAGACGAGCAAGGCAAGAACGGGACGTGGATAGGGAGGAACGACTGTTACAAGCCGGTCATTGTGGAAGGCAGCTATGCCCTCGGGCAGGACGCAGAGGCCAAAATCGTAGGGGCGACGCCGTATGACCTGAGGGGAGAAGCGGTGCCTTTTCCCCGTTGACACCTATTTTAACACTTATTTTATCCCCATCGCCTCGTTCGTCATCCTGATGCTCTTCTGCGCATCCTTCTCGCCCATCATGGCGCGGATGGCGTCGACGTTCTCCGGGACGACGTCGCTCTCCTGGTGGACGGCCTGCATGTAGAAGAGCTTGTTGTGGCCGTTGGGATCGATGCCGATGGCCTCTTCCCAGACGCAGATCTCCGGCATGTCGCCGCGCGCGAAACCCAGGTCCTTGGCCAGCTCCATGATCTGCGCCGTCGACCTGATGACTTCCGCGTTCCTGACCACGCGGATGCGCGCCGCGTCCTTGAACCGCTGGATGACCTCCTGGATGTCCGGCTTCCTCTTGAGGTCGGCGATGATGGAGTGCACGTGCATCAACGTGGTGGAGACGCTCAGCGCGGTCGTGAATATCTCCACCCCCTTCAGCACGGTCTGCACATCCGGCCCGTGATGCGAGGGCATCTCCAAGACGGGCACGATGCCGTTGATGGGGCCGTGGTAGATGTCCGCTGGATCCGCCCCTCTCCTGATCATCGTCGCGTGGACAGAGTCGATGCCATAGAGCCTGTTGATCTCGTTCAGCGTCCTCACGAGGCCGGTGGTGTTGCAGGACACGACGCGCACGTAATCCTTGCCCACGGCCTCGTTGTAGTTGCACTGCGCCACGAAGGATGTGCCGGCGGTCGCGTGCTTCTCCCCGCCCTGGAACGTCGCCTTGATCCTGTTCGGCTTGTAGAACTTCTCCAGGTTCTCCTTGCCGATCTTCTTGGGGGCGCCGTCGACGATGACGTCCACCTTGCCCATCAGGTCCTGGATGGTGCCCGCAATCTTTATGCCGTTCTGCTTGAACGCCTCCTGATCGCCGATGGAGTAGATGTCGTATCCTTTCTTCTGCGCCACTTCCGTCAGCCAGCTGTAGCTGTTCGCCGTCACCCCGACGAGCTTCATGTCCTTCTGGAGCGCGACCGCATCTGCTACCCTCTTGCCGATGGTGCCGTACCCGTTCACTGCCACTCGGATTGCCATCTTTTCACCTTTTTCCGTTCTTTGTCATTTTTTCTTTTTGTTGTGTTGATTGTTGTGTTGATAAGAACCATTTATCCATTTTCCATGCGGGGATCGTATCTCCCCTGCGTTGCAAGCCCATTGANNCATGGCCCTCTTCACGAACGCCCGCTGCCCGGCTTCCATGCCCTCTTCCCTGCCCTGCCATGCCTTGAGGGCGGGCTCCTGCAATGCCCGCGCGTAGGAGAAACTTACGTACCACGGCAGCTTCTCGCCCAGTTTGTGCATCGCGTTGAGGTGGGCAGTGGCCTCCTCGGGGGACTGCCCTCCGGAGAGGAAATTGATGCTGGGAACTTCCGGGGGAACCGCCTGCCTGAGCACCTTGATGGTCCTTTTGGCCACTTCCCCGACGCCGGCCCTGTCCTTGGCCTGCTTGCCGGAAATCACCATGCTCGGCTTGAGGATGGTGTATTTCAATGCAACGCCTTCCCTGCGGAGGGCGGCATAGACTTCTTGCAGGACATGGAGGGTCACCTTCTCGCACTGGCCGATGCTGTGCTCGCCATCGATGAGCACCTCCGGCTCGACAATGGGGACAAATCCCTCCTCATGGCAGATTTTCGCGTATCGCGCCAGGTCATTGGCATTCTTCTTGATGAGCGCTTCAGAAGGCGTCGTGGCGGAAATCCTGTAGACAGCTCTCCATTTCGTGAATCTGCATCCGGTTTTTTTGTATTCCTTCAGGCGCGCAGAAAGCGTGTCGAGCCCCGCGGTATACTCCTCTTCCGTGCCTTCAAATGGGGCGAGCCCGCCGTCCACCTTTATGCCGGGGACTATGCCTTTGCGCTGAAGGGCCTGCGGGAACAGCACGCCGTCGTTGGTCTTCTGATGCAAAGTTTCCTCATATAGGATGACGCCGGCGATGTATTTCTCCATTCCGGGCGCGGTCAGCACCAGCTGGCGGTATTGCCTCCTGGTCTCTTCGGTCGATTCCACGCCGATGCCCGCGAGCCGCTTGGCCGCGGTCTTCACGCTCTCGTCAGCCGCGAGGATGCCTTTGCCTTCCACCGCAAGGTCCCGCATGGTCTGCGCCAGTTCCTGCTCATGCATGCCTTCCACCCTGCAATCCCTTGGTTCCCCTGGATGTTTCCTTGTGCTCGAAATGGTGGACGGCCTCGATGTACCTCACCGTCCTGCTCTTCGACCTCATGACGATGGAATGGGTGACGGCCCCGTGCGCGGTGAACCGTACTCCCCTGAGGAACGAGCCAGAGGTCACCCCAGTCGCGGCGAACATGACATCATTGCCTTTTGCCAGGTCATCAGTGGAGAATTTTTTGTCCAGATCGGAGATGCCCATCTTCTGCGCACGCGCCTTCTCCTCCTCGTTGCGGAAATGGAGCCTGCCCTGGATCTCCCCGCCGAGCGTCTTGAGCCCGGCAGCCGTGATGACGCCCTCCGGCGCGGCCCCGATGCCCATGAGCATGTCCACTTCGGAGTCCGGCAGGGCCGTCGCCAGCCCTCCGGCGATGTCACCGTCCCCGATGAGCTGGATGCGCGACCCGCATGCCCTGATGTCCCTGATGAGCTGGCTGTGCCGGTCCCTGTCCAGGACAACAACAGTGACGTCGTCCGCTTTCTTGTCGAGCCTGTCCGCGACCGCGTGGATGTTCTTTTTCACCGGCGCGTCGAGGTCGATGACGCCTGCGGCCTCCGGGCCGACGGCGATCTTGTCCATGTAGGTGTCCGGGGCATGGAGCAGGTTCCCCTTGAGCGATGCCGCGAGAACGGAGATGGAGTTGTAGCCTCCCTTGGCGGTGATGTTGGTCCCTTCGAGGGGATCGACGGCGATGTCTATTTCCGGGCCATTGCCCGAGCCGACCTCCTCGCCGATGTAGAGCATGGGCGCCTCGTCCCGCTCGCCCTCGCCGATGACCACCCTGCCCCTGATGGGGATGGTGGAGAATACCATGCGCATGGCCTCGACGGCCGCCTGGTCAGCAGCCTTGTTGTCCCCCCTCCCCATCCACCGCGCGGACGACATGGCCGCGGCTTCTGTGGCGCGGACAAAATCCAGTGCAAGGTTGCGATCCATCTGCCTTTTACCCCCAAAAAATGCTGATTGCCAAGACCTATATAAAGATTTCCATGCATCATACGCTATCATACGAAAAAGCAAATGTTTATAAAGGAATTAATGAAAGGGCAGAAGGGGAGTGGACCGACACCATGAAAGAGCGCATCACCATCACGTTGGACGACCGCCTGCTCGCGCAGATCGACAAGCGCATTGACGGCGCAGACATCAAGAACCGCTCGCAGGAGATCGAGCTCCTGCTGTCCGATGCCCTCGGCCTCAACATACCGTCAAAAGCGGTCATCCTGGTGGGAGGCAAGGGAACGCGGCTGCGCCCGCTCACGGACAAGATGCCGAAAGGGCTCATCCCGGTGCAGGGCAAGCCCATCACCGAGCACCTGTTCGACCTCCTGAAGAAGCACGGCATCAGGGATGTCATCCTCAGCACCGGGCATCTCCGCGACAGGTTCCGCGAGCGTTTCGGCGACGGCTCGAAGATAGGCATGAACATCTCCTACGTGGAAGAGGCCGAGCCTCTCGGGACGGCCGGGCCCCTGCGCCTGGCGAGGAGCCTCCTGAAGGAGAGCTTCATCGTTTCCAATGGGGATGAGCTGAAGGACATCAACATCCCGCGCATGTTCCGGCTGCACCGGCGCAAGGACGCCTTGGCCACCATCGCGCTGACCAGCGTGCAGGACCCGTCCGCGTACGGCGTCGCCCGCCTGGACGGCAGCAGGATTGTCGAGTTCGTCGAAAAACCAAAACGCGAGAATGCACCCTCCAACCTGATCAATGCCGGCTTTTACATCCTCGAGCCGGAAGTGCTTGACATGATCCCTCCAGGCTTCTCCATGCTCGAGAAGGATGTTTTTCCCAAGCTGGCGAAGGAAGGCCGCTTGAGGGGGTTCCCATTCGCGGGCCAGTGGTTTGACGTCGGCACCCATGAGCGGCTTGCCCTCGCGGAGAAGAAGTGGAAGGGGATTTCCTCGGGTGATGAGGGGGATGAGGAGTAGGCGGTGCATCGGCACCATGTTTAAATAAGGCACCCCTTTCTTGGCATGTTGTGGCAGCATGATCCAGTATGTCTTCATCATCGGCGCGACAGGGCACGTTGGGAGGGAGTTGGTGCGCCAGATTATTGGGGAAGGCGACTGGAACAGGAAAATCCATAAGAATCCCACCATCATTGTGGGAGTTGCGTCGCGAGACCAGTTCCTTTTTTCCCGCCAGGGGCTGCCCCACGACAGCGTGGGCGAATTCAGCAGGCGCGAGCGCACCGGCGAGAAATACTCTTCCCTGAACGACATTCTGAAAAAGGTGCATGAGGAAGCTGCCGACGACCCCGGCAAGGGCAACCGGCTCATCTTCATCGACGCCACGGCCGTGGAAATGCTGGATTTCCACAGGAGAGTCCTCCGGAACAAGAGATGGGGGGTGGTGACGGCGAACAAGATACCTCTGGCCGGGGCTGATTGGCCGACGTTTGAGGAGCTCACCTCGCAGGTGCACCGCTACGGCTTCAGGTGCTCGGTGATGGCCGGCGCTGATGTGGTCAATGTGCTGCAGGATTTCCGCGACGTCAACGACCCGGTCCGGGAGATTTACGGGTGCTTTTCGGGGACGCTTGGCTATGTGTGCACCGAGCTTGAGAAAGGGAAGGAGTTTTCGGCGATTGTGAAGGATGCGAGGATCAAGGGGTACACGGAGCCGCACCCGAGAGATGATCTGAATGGCGTTGACGTGGCAAGGAAGCTCCTGATACTCTCGCGGACGGCAGGATTCAGGATAAGCATGGAAGATGTGAAGGTGGAGCCGTTCATCCCCAGGACATACCTCAATGAGAGCGACATCGATAAGTTTCTGGAGGCAATAGGCGGGCTTGACAATCATTTCAGGGAAAGGGTCCTGGCCTTGGCGAAGGAAGGGAAGGTCCTCAGGTACGTTGGCCGATTGACAGTGGAAGGTGGAAAGCCGCTGGCAAGGGTCGGCATCGAGGAAACGGGCAAGGGGGGGACCCTGGGAATGCTGAAAGGGAGGGACAACAAGGTGGCCATCGTGACGAAGAGCTATCCTTCGGAGAGGCCGTACCGCATCGAGGTCCCGGGCGCAGGGCTGGAGATAACCGCACAGAACATCAGGAGGGAGCTCTTGTACCTTCTCGAGAACCGCATCGTCCGCACTATCTGATGAGAAAGCAGCTCTGTCCCGAATGAAGGCAGCGCCTCTTCCGTGAGCGTACCGGCAACTGCAACAGCGGATGTGGACGGGGACGCCCCTGCACGGACGGAGTCCGGCACCCACTGCGTGGGCTATGGGGAGGCGCCACATGTGCCATTGCGATATTAAAGAGCGAGCCCGGCGCTGCCCGAGCCGAGATTCGGGACAGAGCCTGCGAAAGCAAAAACTACATAAACCCTTTTCAGAGGAATGGTGTCCCATGTTCTCAAAACTCTTCAAGGCATACGACGCCCGCGGCTCATATCCGGAGGAGCTTGACGAGAAGGCCGCGTATCTCATCGGCAAGGCGTTCGTCTCGTTGCTGAAGTGCGGAGAGGTTGTTATGGGCAGGGACATGCGGCTGTCCTCTCCGGCCCTTTCCCTGGCGTTCATGGAAGGCGCCACCGACATGGGGGCGGATGTTATCGACATAGGGGAAGTCTGCACCGATGCCACTTATTTTGCGTCCGGAAAGCTTGACCTGCCAGCCGTCATGTTCACCGCCTCCCACAATCCGCCGCATTACAACGGCATCAAGTTCTCCAAGGCAGGCGCGGTGCCCATCAACGAGGACACCGGGCTCCGGGAGATGAGGGGCATCATCGAAAAAAATGTATTTTCTGCCGTCGCAAAAAAGAAAGGGGCAACCATAAAGAAAGACATTCTCAATGACTATGTAAAGCATGTCCGTTCGTTCATTGATGAGAAAAAGCTGAAGAATATGAGGATAGCGGTGGACGCAGGCAACGGCATGGCGGGCAAGATCATCCCGCTTGTCTTCAGGGGGCTTCCGATAGAGACTATCCCATTGTTCTTCGAGCTTGACGGCAGGTTTCCCAACCATCTGGCGGACCCGTCGAAAAGCGAAAACCTCGCCTGGCTGCAGGACGCGGTCCGGAAGAGGAAGTGCGGCTTCGGCATGGCCTTCGACGGGGATGCCGACAGGATTTTCTTCGTCGATGAGAAGGGAGGGGCCATCCACAGCTCCCTCATCACCTCCCTCATCGCGAAGACCATGCTGCTCAAGTACCCGAAAAGCACCATCATCTATAATGCCGTGTGCGGTCATATCGTGCCGGAGACCATCGCCAGGCACGGCGGCAGGCCCGTCATGGAGCGCGTCGGCCATTCCTTCATCAAGGCCACGATGAGGAGGACGGACGCCGTCTTCGGCGGCGAGCATTCCGCGCATTACTACTACCGCGACAACTATTTCGCCGATTC
>DUHN01000038.1 GCA_013330825.1 Candidatus Woesearchaeota archaeon
AAAACAGGCCAAAACTGGAAAGCACTCCAGCGATAGCTTGCCCCCTCACCAGTTTTTTAGAAACACGTTGTATTCTGACCACATTCGGGTAAATCTATTTAAACAATGCAATGGCTGATTCCCCATGGCATCGCCAAAGACCGAGAAAGCAACCTTCGCCTGCGGCTGCTTCTGGGGCGTGCAGGCAGCCTTCGACCGCGTCAAGGGGGTGGTGAAGACCACCGTCGGCTACACCGGTGGCCACCTGGGCAAGCCGACGTACGAGGATGTCTGCACCGGCCGCACCGGGCACGCGGAAGCCATTGAGGTCGAGTTCGATCCCAAGAGAACAACGTATGAAAAACTCCTCGGGACGTTCTTCAGCTCCCATGACCCTACCCAGGTCAACAGGCAGTGCCCTGACGCCGGAAGCCAGTACCGCTCGGCCATCTTCTACCATGATGGGGCGCAAAAGAAGGCGGCATCGAAGGCAAAAGACGCATTGGAAAAACAGAAAAAATACTCAAAGCCGATCGCCACGGAAGTCGTCAAGGCATCCGCGTTCTATCCGGCGGAAGAGCACCACCAGAAATACCTCGAGAAGCGCGGGCAGTTCGTGTGCCATTAGGGTCCTGCCATCATTTTCCTTATCCCTTTGCCCTCTTTTCAGGATGATGCAAACATTAAAATAGGTGCAGTAAAGGGGAATGCCCATGGCGCTCACCCTGACGCTCGTCCTCATCTACATCGTAGCCATCGTGCTGGCGTTCTGGCTCATCAAGAGGATCATCAAGGTGGTCATTGCCATCGCCATCATCACGCTCATCTTCTTCGCCCTCATGGGAACGCTGGTGTACAAGGACCTCGTGGATGTGACGTTCAACGTCAAGGATGACATCATGGTGGTGCTGACGGAGAACGGCGACATCCTCTCCGGTTTCCAGGTGAAGGGAGGGGAGCCGCAATTCTTTGATAGGCAGCAGCGGGCAGCCCTCGCAGCGTCATACGGCGAAAAGGACTATGCCGCCATGCTCGGCGACAACAGGCGCCTGTTCCTCATGGACATGAACGGCGTCATCCAGGTCGAGGAACCGGAAATCAGGGCGGGGACATCGGTGTTCAAGGGAACTGATGTCATTACTGCCCTCGGCTCCCCCACAGTCTCCGATGACGTGAAGGGAAAAATCACCCTCGCCCTCTTCACCACGTATTATCTCCAAAGCCCGGGCTTTGAGATCGACCGCATCAAGGACGGCACCTTCGATTCCTACCCGCGCACGGCGTCCTTCAAAGCCCTGTCCTATGCCCCGCTCGGTCTTGTGAAAACGCTGGCCAAGAAGGCGGCGGAGAAGGGCAGCCAGGCGAAGAACGCCCTCACCCAGCGCCTCACCGAGGAGTTTAAGAGCATGAAGGAACAGCAGAATGCATCGGTCTCTGCGTAAAAGATAAAACTATATAAACAGACAACGAGAGGAAAGCACAAAAGAGGTGTCCGTTGGCCGTATTAGATAAGCTGATGTTCTGGAAGAAGAAGGACGAGTTGGATGACCTCGGCAAGGACTTCGGGGCTGACCTGTCCAAGGACATGCCTCTCGGAGGGGATTTCACGCCAAGCTCGCAGGGCTTCGGCGAGCCGTGGAGCCAGCAAGGCGAGCAGCAGCCGTTCGGGCAGCCTTCCTTCGGCCAGCAGGGGCAGAATTCCTTCGGCCAAGGCTCATTCGGCAATTCTTTCAGCCAGCAGCAGCAACCTTCGCCCTCATTCGGGCAGTCCTCGTTCTCCACCCCGAACCTCTCACAGCCGGGCCTCTCCCAACCAAGCTACTCACAGCCCAGCTACGCTTCCCCAGCCCAGCCATCCTATGCGCAGGGCAGCAACTCCGACTACATCAACGCCAAGAGCCTGGAGGTCATCTCCAGCAAGATAGATGCCCTGAGGGCGGCCATCGACAGCATGAACGCGCGGCTGGCGAACATCGAAAGGATTGCCGGGCAGGAAGAGGACACGAGGAGAAGGAGATACTACTAGCATTGCTCTTTTTCGGATTATCGTCATAATATTTTTAAGCGGTGCCGTTCTCGCATGGTCATGCGCCGCCATCCCTCCTTTTACCAGGCCATCTCCCTCTTCACTTCCCACGCTCCCGCCTGGGCCGCGCTGGCACTCGTTTTGATCCTCGACAGGGCCACCAAGATGCTCGTCCTCGCCACTATGCAGCCCGGCCAGAGCATCCCCGTCATCGCCAACGTCTTCCATCTCACATTCCTGCGGAACACCGGCATCGCCTTCAGCTTCTTCCAGGACGCCAATGCGGCCTTTATCGCCATATCGTCCGCCATCATCGTCATGATTGGATTTTTCCTCTCCCAGGTGAAAAAAGAAGAGAGGCTCCTGAACATCTGTCTGGGAGCGCTGCTCGGCGGCGCCCTCGGCAACCTCATCGACCGCATCCTATACGGCTCTGTCATCGATTTCCTTGACTTCCGCGTCTGGCCGGTGTTCAACGCGGCGGACTCGGCCATCACCATTTCTGCCATCTGCTTAGTTGTTCTTTTGTGGAAAAAATAGGAAATATGCTTGCCTGCACCCATGGAAAAAACAATCCCCGTGTGCCCTTACTTCGGGCAATGCGGCGGCTGCACTGCCCAGCACATCCCCTACGAAACGCAGATCGCGAACAAGAAGAAGCTGGTGCTCGACCACCTGCGCATCAACGGCATCGCTGTGCTGGAGGATATCCCTGTTTTCTCCGACAAGCCGTTCCACTACCGGAACAGGATGGATTTCGCGTTCTGCAATGATGGCCTGTCATTGAGGAAAAAAGGGCATTTCGACCAGCTGGTTGCCGTCGACCACTGCCCCATCTCCAATGACAGGATCAACACACTCATGAAGGAAGTCAATGGATGGTTCAACTCCAACAAATCTCTCCTTGAACCCTTCCGCCGCCGGGGCCACGCGGGCTGCCTGAAGTATGCCACCATCCGCGCTTCGGAGTTTGCCGATTCCAGCACCATCACGTTTGTCCTCAATGAGGACTCCCCCCAACTGGGCAGGCACATTGACGCCATCAAAGAATTCTCAACGAACACAACCGCCCTGAACGTCTGCATCGCCTCTGTCCCGAAGACCCTCGACGCCAGCACCTCCCCTGACGCCTTCGCGGTGAAAGGCTCCCTCGGGATGCGGGAAACGCTGCTCGGCAAGACGCTCTCCTTCTCGAGCCAGGGATTCTTCCAGAACAACAGCACGATGGCCGAGAAGATGACCCATTACTGCCGGTCCATCATCCAAGAAAGATATGCAGAAAATCAAACAAAAAATTCCATACTCATCGACCTCTACGGCGGGGGAGGGACATTCGGCATCACTTCAGGAGACCTTTTTGAAAAAACAATCATCATCGACAATGAGGGGCCCAACATTGAATGGGCGAAGCACAACCTGAAAGCCAACAAACTCGACGGGGAGGCTATCGCCGGAGATGCCGTCCTCCTCGGAAAACTGCCGTTGCCTTCCGACAAGGAGACGTTTCTCGTTATTGACCCTCCCCGCTCCGGCATGAGCCCTAAAGTCATCAAACATATCCTTGCACTCAACCCCAAGGCGTTCCTCTATGTCTCCTGCAATCCCATCCAGATGGCCAGGGAGCTGAGGCAGTTCATGAAGCGCTATGGGCTGGCATCCGCCGCTGCCTTCGACCTCTTTCCCCAGACGCCGCATGTGGAGGCGGTGGTGGAGATGCGGAGAAAGGGTTAGAGTGATTTCAAGACCACCAGCGTCTGGGTGCGCTCTATCCCCGCGATGGTCCTCAGATAGTGGATGACGAAGTTGTTGAGGTCCTCCACGGTGTTTGCCCTTACCTTCGCGATGAGATCCATGGATCCGGTGATGATGCTCACTTCCTCCACCATCTCATGCGTCGCCACTTTTTTGGCAAGCTCCTCCTGGTTGATGACCTCTCCTCCGGGAAGGCGGTACATGACCGAGATCAGGACAAAGGAGATCACATTTCCCGTCAATTGATTGTCCAGCACGACCGTATAGCCCTTGATGATGCCACTGCCCTCCATCCTCTTCATGCGGTTGTGGATGGTGGTGATGGGGATTTTTGTCTTTCTTGAGAGCTCCTTCGTGGAGAGCTTCGCCTCCTTCCTCAGCACGTTCAGGATGATGCGGTCTTTCTCGTCGAGCGGTTTCATTTTTGCCTCTGGAATGGCATAAATATTCCATTTTGTATATAAATATTTCCTTTTTTTCCATTATTTTTGGAATAAAAATATAAATAAATGGAATTTTATTTTTTAATTAAAACTACCATCAAGTGATAACAATGCTTCAACCCTCTTATTCCGCCTGCAGCAAGGTTATTGCAGCGCTAGGGCACGGGAACAGGCCCCATCTCGTTGCCGCTTATCACGCGGCAACAACGACGGCACAGGAGAAGGCATGCGCCGTGGAGGAAGCGATGGGGCTGGGACGCCTCCCTCGGGGAGAATACGGCATCGTCAAGTCATTGGTCCTCACCCATCCAGGCGCAGAGAGACCGTTCCTGTGCGCTTATGACAGCAGCGACAAGCTCGACTTCAGGGTCATCGGCGGCGCGCTCCATGCCCCCAGCCGCGTCTATGCCTATCCCCGGGAACGGCTTGAGCAGCTCGTCGGCGTCTCTGCCGGAGCGGTCTCGCCGCTTGTCGACCCCTCCGGATTATCAGGCGTTTATTTCGATACTTCCCTCTTGGAAGCTGCTGATCAGCGCAGGGACAAGATGTGGGACTTTCCGCTGTCCCTCTGTTCATCCCTGTTGGCCAACCCAAGAGATGTCTATGGCGCCCTTCGTGCGCTTGACAGCAGGAAATACGCCGAATTGCCCATGCGGCCGTGGGATTGGGGCGCATAACAATTTATTCACATCTTAATAGTAGTAACAAATAGAAAGATTTATAAATGGCAAAATGAGGAAAAATGCCTATGGGAATCCATCCACCACTAGTCTATTTCCAGCAATCCACCATCTGGAACCCGGCTACGCACAACGCCATCGGAAGCTTTGCCGCCCACGGCCTTGATGCGCTTGTGCTCCAGGCAGACGAATTCTTTCCCAATGAAGGGCCAAACTCCGTCATTCCCCTCATCAAAGCGCTTTCTGATAAGGGCATCCTGTCAATAATCCAGCCGAAAAACAGGCTGAATGCAGAGCATGCACGCATGGCGGTTGAGGCGGGAGCAATCACCCTTGGAGCCAATACAGATGAACCCCCTGATCTTGTGGCCAAAATCATCAGCATCGTCAAAGCACATCCAACTGCTGATGGGAGGAAAAGGGCCATCGTCCGCGACCTTTACCGGCACCCGGACGCTTCGAACTTCTGGTGGCCCAGCATGGGTATGGATTACCAACTGGCTTTTGTGAACGAGGGAAAAATCCCTGACAAATCCGTGCGCGAATATGCGGATGCCCTTCCCATGGGCCCTTCCATCGTCATCAACGCCGGCCATTTCGACAATCCTGCGATGAGACCCGATGCGCTGAGCACGAAAACCTTTGAGGAAGGTGCCAAGCTGCTGAAATATCTCGAGGCCAAAGGCCACGGGGACGTCAAGCTCTCCGTGCTTGTCAATGATATGTACGAGTTTAATGCTGATCCCCAGGCAGCACGAAAGGCATTCCACAGGAGAAGGGACCAATACCGGAGGACGGGTATCCATGATTTGTTCCCTGAAAGCTATGGGAACATCCTGAGAGCGTATGGAATAGATTCCGGCAGATGGCCCCAGGTCGTGCAATCACGGACGGAGACCGGCATCCTGTTCGCTGCCAGGCAGGCGCTTCCCTTGCTCAATGCTGCAGGAGAAGACATCTCAATTTTTGCTTCGGAAAACGGCGCACCGGTCTGCAGGACAGTCGCCGGCACGTATTTCCACCAGCTTGAGAAGAAGGGCGCGGATACCATCATCCACCTCTATCCGTTCGAGCACGAATGCTCCACCAGAGGAGGGATCATGACGGCAACCCAGGCCTATGGAGGCAGCGCAAAGCACGCGCTGTTCCTGTACGCACCTTCCCCGGACCCGAAACGCGACGCGCCAATTGTCCTGAGAAGCGGCTTCATGTAAGGTTATCCCACATGAACTGATATATCTTTCTGAACCCCTCGCTGATGTCCTTGCTCTTTATCACGAAGACCGTCGGCTCTTCCTTCAGTTTGCCGAACCCTTCGCCGGTGTAGATGACAGTGTAGTCCCCGAAGAACTCTATCGTAAGGTTGCTGCAATATTTTTTTGGCAGGAACTTGTAGACGCCCTGCCTGAACCTGAGGGGGTCGGTGAGATGCCTCTTCATCTCCTCATCGAAGATATGGCTGAACTCGACATGCGACTTCTGCCGCTCCCGGTCGAATTTCAACCGGAAGAACTTCAACCGCGGGTCGAACCACATCCCCTTGCCGCCGATGCAGTAGTAGGGCTTCTTTTCTTTTAAAATGTCAAACATGTAGTTCTTGTACGCCTCGACGCCGCGGTGGAAATAGGCCTCCTCGTCCGCCTTGTGGAACTCGAACTTTTTTGTCAGTTCCGGGAGTATGGACTCCACTT
>DUHN01000021.1 GCA_013330825.1 Candidatus Woesearchaeota archaeon
CCGTAGGGCGCATCCCCTGCGGCACCCTTGATGTTCGCATGGCCAGCGCTCGACTGATGCCGCTAACCACATTCGGGACAGAGCACACGAAACCGCAATCTTTATATAGAAGAACGTGATTACTCCTCTTGAAGTTCTGGTGAAGCTTTGATGGATGACAAGCAGCTGAAGACAGGAACAACGACGGTGGCATTGCTCTGCAAGGACGGCATCGTGCTGGCGGCAGACAAGCGGGTCACGTCCGGCTATCTCATCAGCAACAAGAAGTTCGAGAAGATTTTTCCCATCTCCGAGAGCATCGCGGTGACGGTCGCCGGCACGGTGTCCGACATCCAGCTCCTCACCAAGTACATCAAGGCAGAGCTTTCCCTCAGGGCGATCAGGACAGGAAGGGAGGCCTCGGTCAAGGAGGCCGTCAACCTGCTCGGCATGTTCGTCTACGGCAACATCCGCAAGTACAGCATCATCCCCGGGGTGTCGCATTTCATCGTCGCGGGCAAGGACAGCGACGGCTTCCACGGCTATGACATCTCCCCCGACGGGAGCATCATCGAGATCGACGATTACACGTCCTCCGGCAGCGGCAGCGTCATGGCATATGGCGTCCTCGAGACCCTCTACAAGCCGAACATGAGCATCGACGAGGGCGTGAAGCTCGCGGTCAAGGCCATCAACGCGGCCGTGCAGAGGGACATCGCCTCCGGCAATGGGGTTGATGTCATCGCGGTCACCAAGGACGGCGTGAAGAAGGTCCATTCCCAGCTCTTGACATACAAGCTCGAAGCATGATTCCATCCTGATTACGACTATCTCGCCATTTATGGACAGAAGGGATTGGGGCATAGAACGGCCATCTGTGTGAACATCGTGAACAAGGGTAGTTTTCGCATCGGATTGCTCCAGCGGCGCACATGCGCCGGAAACGCATACATCCAGTAACTAAGAAAAAGAACGACGATAACAACATAACAACAACGACCAAAGGACAACAGCAACTTCTCAGAGGATCACCATGCCAGACATCACCAAGGAAATCACAAAATTCATCCCCGCGGGGAAAGTGTCGGACATCAACTTCGAGGGAGCCAACATAGTCGTCTACACCAAGGACAAGGACTTCTTCCTCAACAACAACGGCGTCATCAAGCAGATCGTCGACAGCATCAAGAAGCGCGTCGAGCTGAGGCCGGACCCGAGCATCGCGATGGGGCAGGAGGAGGCCGAGAAGGAGATCCGGAAGGCCATCCCCGAGGAGGCCGGCATCGACCAGATCATCTTCGACCCCCAGCGGAGCAGGGTCATCATCGAGACCGAGAAGCCGGGGCTGGCCATCGGCAAGCAGGGGGCGCTGCTCCGCGAGATCCGCGCGAGCACCCTCTGGGTGCCGTTCATCAGGCGCAAGCCGGCCATCAGGTCGCAGCTCATCGAGAACATCCGCGCGGTCCTCTACCAGAACAGCGACTACCGCAGGAAGTTCCTCGACAAGGTGGGCCACCGCATCTACGACGGCTGGATCCGCGAGAAGAAGCACGAGTGGGTCAGGCTGACGTATCTCGGCTCTGCGCGGCAGGTCGGCAGGAGCTGCATCTTCCTGCAGACGCCGGAGTCGCGCATCCTGCTCGACTGCGGGATTGACGTGGCTTCCGACAGCGAGCCCTATCCGTATCTCGAGGCGCCGGAGTTCGACATCTCGCAGCTGGATGCGGTCGTGCTGAGCCACGCCCACGTCGACCACTGCGGCTTCATCCCCTACCTCTACAAGTTCGGCTACAAGGGGCCGGTGTACTGCACCGCCCCGACGCGGGACATCTCCGCCCTCATGATGCTGGACTTCATCAAGATCCAGCGGGGGGATGCCAAGGAGCCCATCTACTCGCAGGATGACATCAAGGAGATGGTCAAGCACACCATCACCCTCGATTACGGCGAGGTGTATGACATCACCCCCGACATCCGCATCACGTTCTGCAACGCCGGCCACATCCTCGGCAGCGCCATGGTGCACATCCACGTCGGCAACGGGCTGCACAACCTGCTCTACAGCGCCGACCAGAAATACGCCAAGACGCTGCTCCTGGAGCCTGCGGTCACGCAGTTCCCCCGCCTGGAGACGCTCATGCTTGAGGCGACCTACGGGGGGAAGGACAACCTCTCCAAGCCGCGCGGCGAGACGGACGAGGAGCTGATGGCCATCATCAAGGAGACCGTGGCCCGCAAGGGAAAGGTGCTCATCCCCACCCTGGGGGTCGGCAGGGCGCAGGAGATCATGCTCGCCATCGAGCTCATGGTGCGGACCGGCCAGATGGAGCCCGTTCCCGTGTTCATCGACGGCCTGATCTGGGACGTCACGGCCATCCATACGGCCTATCCGGAATACCTGAACAATGACGTCCGCAAGCTCATCTTCCACAAGGACCACAACCCGTTCCTGCACGACATCTTCAAGAGGGTGGGCTCCCAGAAGGAGCGCATGCAGATCATCGAGGATACGGGGTCGTGCATCATCCTGGCGACATCCGGCATGCTGCAGGGCGGCCCGAGCGTCGAGTATCTCAAGCACCTTGCGGACAACGCCCGTAACTCGATGTGCTTCGTGAACTACCAGGGAGAGGGCTCCCTCGGCAGGCGCATCCAGAAGGGCGAGAGGGAATTCACGTTCGCGAAGGGCCAGGGCCACGAGATCGTGCAGATCAAGATGAGCGTCCACACGGTGGAGGGCTTCTCCGGGCATTCCTCCCGCAACCAGCTCATGAATTTCGTCTCCCGGTGCGAGCCGCGGCCGAAGAAGGTCATCGTCAACCACGGCGAGAACTCGCGCTGCCTTGACCTGGCCAGCAGCATCCACAAGACGTTCAAGATCGAGACCACCGCCCCCCGGAACCTGGAGACGGTGAGGGTGAAATAACATGGCATTGGTGGAATCGGACTACCGGAGGATGCCCAAGGGCACGACAGCGCCGGATTTCTCCCTCCCGGCCACCGACGGCAAGACGTATTCCCTGTCAGGCTTCAAAGGATGCAAGGCATTGCTGGTGGTGTTCATGTGCAACCACTGCCCGTATGTCAAGCCGAAGATTGATGAATTAAAAAGGATAATCTCCGATTATGGGCCAAAAGGGCTCGCGGTGGTGGGCATCAACCCCAACGATGACGTCACGCACCCTGACGACAGCTTCGGGAACATGAAGAAGATGGTCAAGGAGCGAGGCATAAACTTCCCTTATCTGCGGGACGAATCGCAGGACGTGGCCAAGGCGTACGGAGCCGCATGCACGCCGGACCCGTTCCTTTTCGATGCTGGTTTCAGGCTGGTCTTCCACAGCAGGATAGACTACACCCATGGGACGGATCCCGCGACGAAGCACGAGATGCACGCCGCCGTCGGGGAGTTCCTGGAGAAGGGCAGCATCTCCCTGAAGGAGAAGCCGTCGATGGGCTGCAGCATCAAGTGGAAATGATGTTGTTCACCTGAAAAAAAAGAATTCTCAGTGATTATCTAGGGCTTGTAGTCCATAACAACCCTGCAGTACTTCCCGAGTGTCGCAATATCTTTGCCGAATGAGCCATTGATTCTTCCATCCTTAATCAAATCATCCAGTATGATGTCTCCCGGATTAGGGCCATGGAGGCGAACAACAGCATCGTACTGCAGCGTCCTTTCCTTGAAAATCCCGGCAATGGCAATGAGATTGGAAAGGTTGGCCGCCTTTTTCCCTTCTCGGGCGGCGTCGACTTTGCCTAGTTCTCCTTCGAAATACCGGATAGCGCTTTCTAATCGATTGACCTCAGTGAGAGTAACCCGGGTTGTCCATCTGCCAGAAAACAGGACTTGGATATATAAACTTATCTACTTTTTAGTGAGAACATTTACGCCAAGAACACGACAACGCAGAAGAAAACACTGGCCTGCGGGGATTTCCGCATCAGAACCTCCGGTTCCGACACCCACAGAGCAGCCCGCTTTAGCGGGCATTTCCAACGGGAACTTCGTTTCCGGGGTTCCGGAGGTCTTGCCTCCGAGAACTTTTGGTCCAGCTTTTCTTTTGCGGGCCGAAGGCGAGACAAAAGAAAAGATGAGCCTGCAGGGATTTGAACCCTGATCAACCGGTCTCTCCTCAATCAGCATGCCAAATCCGCATTCCGCGAAGCACTTTCTTTTGGTCAAGCTTTTCTTTGCCGACCCGCAGGAGGGAAAGAAAAGGTTGGTCCGAAGCCGATCGCACTGATCCAGGTTATGCTACAGGCCCATCGGCCAGACAAAATAGAGTTCTGTTTTAAACCTTGTGCTGGCAGGGCCTTTTTAAGGCAGTATTCATCACTCTCCTCCATGGATACTGCTACGTTCGCATTGCTTTACGGGTATTATCAGAAAGTTGAATCGAGGATATGCCCATCAGAAGAGGTGAATCATTTCTTCACCAGCACGATCTCAATCGCCGACACCCGCACCTGCCTGCCGTCCTGCGCCTTCAGGGACTCGCTGCCGATCTTCACGTCAGCGACCCTCGCGATGCCATCCAGGAAGCGGTTGCAGGATATCTCCGCGACGTCCACCGCCTGCGAGATGTGCTTGCCCCTCGCCTTGATCACCACTTCCGCCGCGTTCCTGGTGGTGAAGTGCATGACGACGGCCGTCACGTAGCTCATGAACGGCTTGCTGCCGATGAGGATGACATTATCCATGAGCGGCACGGCCATGATGGGCATTTCCTCCTTTTCCATGTTTATAAACATTGCGAGGGGCTGCTTCCCAACCATAACTCTTATATACGCGCTGCGCTTTGCCAGCATCTCATGGCGGATGTTTCTTTCCAGTTCGCGCGGGAGATGGAAGATGACTTTGATTTCGACGCGGAGATCATCCGGCGCAACCATCTTCAGGCGGAGATGCTCGCCAAGAAGGGCGTCAAGGTGAAGATGCCCCTGTGGAAAGGGCTTATGGCTTCCTGAGTTTCTGACGATCATGTACCATCGCCGAGACGACTCTGGCTTTGACAGGTACCGCGGGCACGGTCCCGGCGGAGCATACTCTTCCTCTGCGGGCTCCTCTCCCCTCGGCCATTATGCCTCGCCGCACGAGCAGGAGAAGAAAGAGAAGGAGCGCAAGGAGCAGTGGGACCAGGAGAAGGTCCGCGAGAAGTACAAGAAGAAGGATGACGAGGAGCGGGAGAAGCGCGGCGAAAAGACCGAGGAGGAGCGCCGCCGCAGGGAAGACGACCGCCGCGCCTTTTCCTTCGGCAAGGAGCCCGCGTCCATCGAGGAGGCCATCAAGGCGGTCGAGGAGGCCATCGAGAAGGAGAAGAATGTCCTCAGGGTCCGCTGATGGCGCATGCCAAAACCCTTATCATGCTCATTTCCATCATCCTCTTTCCCCTCCCTATCATCTCCATCAGCGCGTTGAGCGTCTCTTTCGACTCCCTTCTCTTCGACAGGGAATTTTCGCGGCTTGGCGTCTACGGGCAGTTCGGCAGGGAAAACGTGCTGGCCATCAACGGGGAGGTGCTGTCCTACCTTAAAGGCGAACGGCCGTCAATCGACGCTCTTTTCTTCAACGGCCGGGAGAAAGCGCACCTGGCAGATGTCAGGGCCCTGTTCCGCGGCATGATGGCGTTTGCCTTCCTCTCGGCCGTGTTTTTCGCTTTCCTCTTCCTTTTCGCCCGGGAGAAGCGCAGGGTTGCGGCAGACATCCTCTTCACCGGCTCCCTCGCCCTCATCGGCATCATGGCGTTCATGGGGACTGTCGCCCTGCTGGATTTTGACAGCTCATTCTCCGCGTTCCATGTTGCCCTGTTCACGGGCGGCACCTACCTCTTCGACCCGGCGACGGAGAACATCGTCAACATCTATCCGGAGGGATTGTTCTCTTCGTTCGCGGAGAAGATCGCGCTGCTCTCCTCCATCCTCGGGCTGCTCGGGCTCTTCGGGGGGTGGTGCATGAAGCCGCGCAACAGGGGGGCGGAAGCAAGGGTGAGTGGAGGGCTTCTGCTCCGCGGCAAGCGCGCGCAGTGAATGCCCTCCCTCAGGAACACATCCTTCGACGCAAAGATATTTAAAATAAGCAGGATGGAAGGGCGTTATGGAAAATCTCCTCGTTGCCGCCAACTGGAAGATGCACAAGACGCTCCAGGAGGCGGAAGAATTTGCGGAGGATATCAAGGCAGCGAAGGCGAAGGCTTCCCTCCTCATCTTCCCGCCTTCCCCGTACCTTGCCCGGCTCAGCGCGCTGCTTGAAGGCACTTCCGTTGAAGTGGGAGCGCAGAACATGCACGCCGAGGAGAAAGGAGCGTTCACCGGGGAGATCTCCGCCGCAATGGTCAAAAGCTGCGGCGCCTCCCGGGTGCTGCTCGGCCACTCCGAGCGGAGGCAGCATTTCGGCGAGACGAACGCATCCATCAACGGGAAAGTCAAGGCCGCGCTCAAACACGGGCTGAAGGCCATGCTCTGCATCGGAGAGACTTCTTCAGAGCGGGAATCCGGCAGGACCATGGACGTGCTCAGGGCGCAGCTCGAGGAATGCCTCGGGGGAGTTTCGGCAAAAGAGGCGGGCCGCATCACTATTGCTTACGAGCCGGTGTGGGCCATCGGCACCGGGAAGACCGCGACGCCGCAACAGGCGCAGGAAGCGCACGCGTTCATCAGGAAGACATTATCCGGGCTGTTTGGGAAAGAATATTCAAAGACAAGGATTCTCTATGGAGGCAGCGTGACGCCGGAGAACGCCGCTTCGCTGTTCAGGGAGAAGGACGTTGATGGGGCTTTGGTCGGCGGGGCGTCGCTGGATGTCGGGAAGTTCTTGAAAATAGGTAATGCTGGTTAAGGCACCTCAACGTACAATTTCTGCGTCGTTGCGTATGCCGTGCCGTCCGCCTTGATGACCTTGACGTCGAAGATGTACGTCCCCGAGAGGGCGCTGGGAGGCACCTCGATGCCGATGCCGAACTTGTGCTCCTCGTTGCGCTCGAACCGGTCGACGCGGGATTCCGGGGCCCATTTCAGGACATCATTTGGGATGGGGGTGTTCTGCTTGGTGTACGCGGACGGGTTTGGCCGGGTGACGTGCACCTCAAGCGTCTGCGCATCGCCCACGTTGAGCACCTTGATGCCGAAGACGTCGAACTTGCCCTTCTGGATGACCTTCTTGTCCGTGCCGATGCAGATCTTCTGGGAGCTGCTGCACAGCAGGTCGGCCACCCGGTCGTCGAGCTCCTTGGACGTCAGGTCCTTCAGCTCAATGGCCTGCGAGGAGAGGTTGTAGATGAACCTCACCCCGAAGCCGAAGATGGCGATCGAGATGATGAGCATCACGATGAAGTTCAATGACAGCTCGATTCCTCTTTTTGTGTTCATGATGGCAAGATTAAGGGGATGGATTTTTATTCAGTTGCATCCGGTGAGGATGATCATGATGCTCGCTTCGCTCGCACTGGTGTGTCGCGCCACAGTGCGCGAGTTCTATTGAATGGCAGGGGTGCGTGGAGGGCTTCTGCTCCGCGGCAAGCGCGCTCAGATTTTTCCCTCCCTAATCAGTCTTTGCCTCCCGTTTTTGAAAACAGGCTATGTCGTCCCGTCCTGCGCGAAGGTGATCTTGGTGCCGAACTGGTTCTCGAGGGATTCGCGGAAGGTCTTCTGCACCGTGGTCATCCCTGAGGCGTCCCTCACTTCCGTGTTGAGCGTGTACCCGTACTCGAGTTTGTATTTCAGTTTCTGCTCCTCCTCCGGCTGGATGAGGTGGTAGGATATGGGCACGCTGAACGATACGGCATCGCCGACGCCGCCGAGGATCGCGGTCAGGTCCTTCTCCCCGTACAGCACTTCCCCGCTGCTGAGGGTGATGTGGGTGAACCTGATGGGGTAGACGAGCGTGTCCTTGGCATCCTTGAGGGTGAGACGGAAGGTGAAGCTGTCCGTGGGCACGCGGAACGGCTGGTTGAAGGACGTCGTGACCTCCATGCTGAACGCGTTGAACTTGGCCTGGTCCAGCAGGGTGAGGGGCTTCAGGTCATCCGGGTTGACGCCCATGATGCACTGGTTCTGGATGCATTGCCTCTTCACGTACTTGGCGTCGTAGAAGCCGCTGCCGTAGGCGATCTTGGCCTTGCCGTCGCACCGCCCATAGTCCGCGGGGCAGGTGCACTCGTTCCCGGCCTTCCCGTCTTCCAGGGCATCCTTGTAGGCGTTGCCGCAGCAGCCCTGCTGGGCGATGTAGACGCACTTGTTTTCCGTGCAGGAGGAGGTGTAGCATTTCTTCGGCGTGCAGTCGGCCGCGGTCTTGCAGGACTGCGCGCCCGATGACTGGGTGCAGCCGGCAATGATGAGGAGGGATGCCACGGCCACAACAAGGAACAGCAGGCGTTTTTTCATCATCAGGTTATTTCCCATGAAGAACTATAAAAAGATTGTGAAAACAGAAACAGGCTACCTGACGACCTCATACTCCTTGGTGATGATCCAGGTGAAGACCAGCAGGATGATGGCTCCCGTCAGTATCCATGTCAGCCCGTAATAGACATTGCTGTAGAACGCCTGGTACAGGCCGAAGGCCATGATGATGAAGCCGAGCCACAGGAACTTGTCGAGGATCATCTTCATGACCTCGAACTCCTGGGCTTCCGACAGGCGGCGTTTGGTGCTTCTTGCCATTCAGGTCACCGTCACGAAGAGGTCGGTGGAGGCATACCGCTCATCGCTGAAATCATCGTAGACCGACATGTCGATGAGGTAGAGGCCGGGGTCCGCATCCTTCGGGATGTTGAGATTGACCCGCACGAACTGGTTGGACGCCGCGTCAAGCTCGTAGAGCAGGTTGGTGTTCTGCCCCTGCGGATTGTACTTGAACGAGAACCACTTGGTGTTGAGCTCATCCTTGAAGCGGACATCATTGGAGCATTCTCCTGTCGGGCACTTGACGGGGGTGAACTCCGCCCAGTAATTCAGTTTTGAGGAGCCGACGTTCTTCACGCCCCAGCCGAAGAGCTTCTCCCCCCCTCTCTCCATGGTCACCTTGGTCTGGGAGAACACCAGCTTCTCGTTGCTGTTGACCAGGTCCCGTTGGAGCTGCTCCTGAATCTTCTCGAACGTGCCTGTGGAGAGGACATCGACATTGCCGAACATCTTCTTGATGAACGTGAGCCCAAGCCCCAAGAGGGTCATGGCCAGCACGACGATGACGATGGCCTGGATGGAAATCTCAAGGGAAGCGCGCCTGCTGTTGAGAACTCTGCGGTAGCGTGATGTGCGCATTCTGTGCCTCTTTTGGGTGATACCATTGAGGCGATGGTTTAAATAGTTTTCTAAACGGGCATGCGGAGCGGGATACACGTATGAAGTTCAGCTACCTGCTGATTTCGAGAACGTAGCGTTGCCTTGCAGCGCTCAATTTGAATCCATGCCGGTGTGCATTTCCATCGTATCTGCGCGTCACAGCTTCAATTCGGTGCTCGTCTACCCCGTCCTGAAAGGCAGCGGGCATCAGGAGGAGTTCACGGGCTCCTGCCTGCTTGGTAAGGGAGACAAAATCATCGAACAGGGCCATGTCCCAGCGCACGGGGGAGAGTTGCTTGTATCTTCGCTGCCCCCCTTGGATCTGGAGGCAGTCAGCCACCTCGTTTGCGTAGGTGAATCCCAACAGCGCAGAAGGGAGTGTCTTGCCTTTCCGGGTGACATGGAGCACCAGGGCATAAGGCGTGAGGGCGGGGCTGTAGTTGATGTCTTGCGGCGGTTGGTACGAGCCGTTGTTCGGGCGTAGTCCCCGCATCTCGTATCCGGCAGGGTCGAAGGGGATGGGCTGGCTCGTAATGAAGAGATCCCAGTTCACCGGATTCTTCCATGTGTCGACAAGGGTGTCAATGGTTGCCATAAACCAAGGGGAAAGCGTGATGGTTATTAAAAGTTTTTTTTGTTACCACTTATTAATGATTTTTGATCGTCTAAGAAAGGACCAATAAAATATAGTTTCTGGCATACACAACAGACTTTCCACCAAAAAGCAAAGATTTAAATATAAGTTAATATACTAAAAAGTATACTGGTGTATATGAAACACAATTAATATACACCTTCACCAAAAACCCAAACCCAAAAAAGAGGTAAGCTCCCTCTTCCTCTTGGCAAAGAACAACTGGCGAACAACACTGCCTCTTTTTTGGCGTTTTCCACTCATGGATCCCCAGGTCGCGGCATTCAAGGACAATGTGGACGCGTGGATCAAGCAGATCCGGCGTGAATTCTCGGAACTGTCCGACCTTCCGGCTGCGGTGCAGGAGAACACCGACAACATCCAGCACAACTACGAGCTCATCTACGAATTGCGGGATGAGATCGAGGAGCTGAAGCAGGAGATCAACGCCCTGAAGCTCATCCAGATCATCGCTTTGAAGAACAGGCAGATGGAAGAGGCCCAACGCGCCATGGAGAGCGTGGACAAGGTGAAGCTTACCTGATCCGGGGCAACGCCGATTCTCCCCCTCCCCACATCATTGTTGATAGCATGATCAGGTATTGATTTGATAGTTCTTTGGGAATTACTTGAACTTCGCTAGGACGTGCTCCGCCTCGCGCTCCACCCTCTTGAGGGCGTCGTCCAGCGCCATGAAGAGGTTCCTGCCCATCGCCGAGGCGTTGAACTTGTGGCCCTTCCCGAAGAGATGGGCATGGATCTCATAAAGCTCTGATTTCTCGCGCTTGTGGACTTCCTTGAGGGTGACCTTCAGCCCTTCAAACAGGCCGTGCCGGCCGACCTTCTGGGAGAACGTGCCCACGACCTTCCTGACGACCTCCATGCTGGCGCCGTCTATCCGGGCAAAGCCCGCGAGCTGGATGTTGCCGCCGAGCAGAATATCGTCTTTATCCGCCATCAGGGAAATTAGCGCATAAGGGGATATAAAAAGATTGTGAAAGTGCGGTTCTGGTGTGTTGTCGGGAGGTGATACATTTATCCGTGAATAACCGACTTATAAACCACCCTTTAGCGCAACACAACCGAAAGTGCTTATTGGAGCGTTCCTGCGTGCTGAGGATAATAGGGGGAGGTGGCATATGCGGCCATGTGGCGATAGACCTGCCTGTCCACGGCCCTGATGAGCCCTGCGGCATCCCTCTCGCGCGCATGAAGCTGTCTATCGAACAGGTATCTTAACTGGTCTGGAAGCGACAAGGACTTGAGCCCTTTTTTAACAGCGCGGCTCACCGGGAAGGCGGTGATGCGGTCGCAATGGGAAAGGACTTTTTCCTCCAATGCGGCATAGATTTCATCGGCGGCAGCTCTTTCTTTCTTGCTGCCAGGAGCGGCGTTGACAAAGGCATGATAGTGCGCATTGGCTACGGATTGAACGATGCTGCCTGCCACGCTGACCATGATACCATGACACCTCACTCAAATGGGCGAACAAGGGAAGAATAAAAACTTTACTTCAATTCGGCGATGCACTCGTGCGGCTTGAAGCCGGCCTTCCTGGCCTGCTTCTCGGTGCTGAACCACACCCTGTTTTTCCTTTTGATGTTGTTCATCCATTCGCAGTTCGACCTGTGGTAGGTGGACGCCATCCTGGATGCGACGAACGGAAGCTTCTTGGGAGCGGCCACCGCCTTGGCGACCGGCTGGGGAGCGCGGACGACCTTCTGCTCGGGCTCGACCTTGTCGAGGCTCTCGTACACTTCCACCTTCGGGGAAGGCGGCGCCTCAATGGATTCCTTCTCCGGCTGTTCGGCCAAGCGGAAGTTCAGCACAGAAACGACGAGCATGATGATGGCGGAGACGAGGAGGATGCCCAGGTTCTCCACCAAGCCAAATATCAGGTACACTATGTAGGCATAGAAGATGAGCACCAGGGAGATGAAGCTCAGGAAGCTCCAGCCCCAGGCCTTGGCCTTCGCGATGCCGCCCATGGTGAGGGCAAGGAGGGCCATCAGGGTAACGAGCAGGGTAAGGCTCAGCAGGAACGAAAGACCTGAGAAGCCGAAGACGACAAAAATCAGGCTCAGGAATGAAACCAGCACCAATGCTGATGCTGCCAATAGACCCCAACGCATATCCATATCATCAGGAAAAATGTTCCTTCTATATAAAGGTTTCCATTTTTCTCATTGGAGAGTGGTTATAGAAAAGGAAGACGTTAAAAAGATGCCTTTCATGCTTCTTCCATGGTCCTCCAGAAAAACCAGATCACCGACACATATATCTGGGTGCATCCTGACCAGTACCCCCTGTGGGCCCGTCCTGATTATATATATATATACACCCCCCCCGTTGCCAAAGCTAAAAGAACTGCTCAATGTTGAAGAACGAAAATTCAGAGGGGGTTTCCCCCGTCCCTTCCCAATTCCGTGGTTTGTTTCGGCCAGGTGCCTGGTTTATGCGTGGACAGCCAGGCATTTATGGCCCGGCAGTTTTCAGTCAGTCCAAGGGCAGCGGGATATTTTCCTTAAGGCAAGAACCGCGCAAGATTGCCATTACAGCCTCCCGCCCGGCAGCACCGAGCAGGCTCCCCGCTGCCTGGCCACCGCGCCGTTGGGCAGGGCAACGCTCCGGTACTTCATGAACTCGAGGTCATGCGCGCGCAGGCTTTCCTGAGGGGAGAGGAATCCGACCACGAATTCCTTGTCGGCCGTGAACCCCTCGCGCAGCGCCTTATAGACGTCTTCCTGCGATGCCTGGCTGTGCTCGCGGATGCCCGTCGCCTTGTCCTCGAACAGCTTCCTGTCGCTCCCGAACAGCTCGCCCAGCAGCCGGTGGTCGATCCCGTAATGGATGGTGCCGTGCTGCACGTACCAGCCGGAATCCAGCACCTTGGCGGCGTTGCCGGAAATCTTCTTCCCGTCAACGACCACGTCATTGCTGTGCTCCAGCTGGCCCCTGATGCCCAGCTTCTTCAATGCCACCAGGATGCTGTTGCAGATGGAGCGGTAGGCCGTGGTGATGCTGTAGTTGAACATCCTGATGGGAACGATGACGGCGTAGGTGAAGTCCGCCGTGCTGTGGTAGACGGCCCTCCCGCCGGTCATCCTCCTCACCAGCGCAACCGCATGGCGGGCGCACGCCTCGACGTTGATGTCCGCGAGCGACTGGTACGCCCCGAGCGAGATGGAGGGGCTTTCCCACTGGTAGAAGCGCATCGTGGGAGGGGCGTTGCCCAGGGCTGCCTGCTCCGCGATGGCCTGGTCGATGGCCATGTTCATGGCCGCGCCGTGCCTCTCCAGCTCGATGAGGCGCCA
>DUHN01000061.1:0-129 GCA_013330825.1 Candidatus Woesearchaeota archaeon
GGCGGATGTCGGCAACTGGACGCGGGAAAAGCGCATCGCCACGTCCATCCCGGTGGAAGGGTTCCTCGACCCGCAGTACCTTGTCAGGACCGGCGGCGCCTACCAGCACCGGATAGCGCAGGCCGGGAT
>DUHN01000061.1:170-10584 GCA_013330825.1 Candidatus Woesearchaeota archaeon
CCAGTTCTGGGCGAGCTCGGTGGAGTGCGCGAACCTCTACGACATCAGCGGCGGCTTTTCCCATTCCTTCTTCAAGCTGGACTTCAGCCACGCCTTCAAGTACAACGTCTCGGCGTACGCCACGGCGCTGAGCTGCACGCCATAGGAACTCGCTGCCGAAAGTAACCACTCCGCCCTGATGAACAAATATTTTAAAGCCAGTTGAAGAGAAAGCGCTCATGACTACGCCGACCTCTAGCCCTCTCCGCACAGCTGCGGACGATCTCCTGGACCTGGTCAGGAAGCGCGGGAAGGTCTCCATCGATGAATTGTCAAAAGCCCTCCACATGCCTGCTGCCTCGGTCCAGTCGCTGGTGGATTTCTTCGTGGAGGAGAAGATCCTCGGCATCGAGTACAAGTTCACCACGCCGTACGTCTACCTCAATGAGAGCAGGGAAGAGGGTAACCATCCGGTCTCCAGAGAGGAGTTCTACCGGCGCGCCAGGAGCAAGGGGACGCCGGAAGCCCATATAGGGGCCTTGTGGAAGTCCTACCTCAACGACGCGCTTCCCCGCATACGGCAGGAGTTCATGGCCAAGGCATCCGCCCGGGGAGCGGCGGCCCAGCAGGCGGAAGAATTGTGGCAGAAATACACGGAATACCTCTGATGGACATAGACTCGTTTTTGGACAGGGAACTGGGGGCGCAGCAGAAGGGCAAGGCAGAGCCTGAGGCATCGGGGGAGACTGCCGCCCTCCTGTCGAGCATCCAATACCTCCTTGCGCAGAAGCAGTTCGACCAGATCGAGGCAAGCTACGACAGCCTCTGGAAGAAGGTCTCCCAGAGCGGATTTTCCTGGGACAGGAGCCTCTACGACGAGCTCGTCACCATCCACGGCCAGATCGCGCGCGAGACCGCGCCGGCGTTTCAGGACGCCTCGAAGAAGATCCAGATCATGCGGCAGATGGTCGCCCAGGCGAGGACGCTCCTCAGCGCGCGGCAGGTCGACGGCGCGGCGAAGCTCCAGAACGAGGTGGCCGCCATGATGGCGGAGATCCCCGGCCTGTTCTTCCAGGAGAAGAAGGCGATGGAGAAGGAGGTGCTCCGCCTGCAGAGGGATGTCCACGACGCGCAGTCAGCGGCAGACCTCCAGAAGGTCTCCATGCTGCAGCGGGAGATCATGCAGCAGTCCGCCCGGCTGAGGCCGTTCCTCCTCTCGGGGAACGTGGCGGCCGCGACGCAGCAGTATGCGCGCCTCCTCTCCCTCTACCAGCAGCTTCCCCCCGGATTCCTGGGCATCAAGCTCGGCCTCGGCAGGGAGATGGCGGAGATGTACAAGTCCCTTGCCATCCAGCAGGAGATCGAGCGCCTGAGGCAGCAGCTCAATCCCATCGCGCAGAGGCGCTTCGGGGCACTGCAGCAGCCATCCCATCCAGTGGCGGAGCGCCACCGCAGGCAGGCGCGCGAGCTGCTGGCGGGGAAGGAGTATGACGCGGCGCTGGCGCAGGTCAACGCCCTGCTGTCCCTGATACCGGATGACCAGGAAGGCAGGGACATGCTCGAGCGCATACAGGCGGCGAAGAGGGTGGCGTGAATGGACTCCCGGGTGCTTGAGGCGTACGACCTCGTGGTGAACAGGATCGTGGTGAAGGTCTCCATCCTCGCCGTCGAGCAGGAGGCGGTCCCGCTCTACACCATCACCGTCACCAACATCAGCGAGACCACCAAGATCATCCTGGAGAAGATACGCGAGGAGTTCATCTCCGGGGCGGCGCAGGACCTCGAGGACTTCGACGAGGACATCTCCCGGATACAGGAGCAGTTCAAGGCGCGCATCCTGGTCCTCCTGAAGAAGTATTTCCCGACCGCGGACGAGAAGACGCAGGACATGCTCATCAACTACATGATCCAGCAGAACATCGGCCTCGGCAACCTCGAGATCCTGCTCAAGGACCCGAACCTCGAGGAGATCGTGGTCAACAACAGCCACGAGTCGGTGTGGATCTACCACCGCAAGAGGGGATGGTGCAAGACCAACATCAGGCTGCCGGACGAGCCGCGCATCCGCCACTATTCCACCATCATCGGCAGGGACGTGGGCAAGGAGATCACCACCCTCACCCCCCTGATGGACGCCCACCTCAGGACGGGCGACAGGATCAACGCCACGCTTTCCCCCATCTCGTCGAAGGGGAACACCATCACCATCAGGAAATTCGCCGTCAAGCCGTGGACCATGACGGACTTCCTCAAGGACGGCGTCCTCTCGTACGAGGCCGCGGCATTGCTGTGGGTCGCGGTGCAGCACGAGCTGTCGTTCATCATTGCGGGTGGGACGGGCTCGGGAAAGACGAGCATGCTCAACGTCATCTCCACCTTCCTGCCCCCCAATCAGCGCATCATCAGCATCGAGGACACGAGGGAGGTCGTGCTGCCGGAGATCCTCCACTGGGTCCCCATGGAGACCCGCCTCGCCAACCCGGAAGGCAAGGGAGGCATCACCATGCTCGACCTCATCGTCAATTCCCTCCGCATGCGCCCGGACAGGATTATCGTCGGGGAGATCAGGAGGAGGGAGGAGGCCGAGGTCCTCTTCGAGGCCATGCGCACCGGCCACTCCGTCTACGCGACGCTGCACGCGAACAACGCCCACGAGGTGGTCAACAGGCTCACCACCCGGCCGATAGACATCCCCAAGGAAGTGCTCTCCGCCCTTTCCCTGGCCGTGGTGCAGAACATCAACCGCAAGACCGGCAGGAGGCGCACCCTGCAGATTGCGGAGATCCTTCCCTCAGGGGAGCCGCGCATCATCATGCAGCTCAACCCCCTCAGGGGCCAGATGGAGTACATCGCCGAGCCGCTCCACGTCTTCGGCACCATCTCCCTCTACACCGGGCTGTCGAAGGAGGAGATCATCCAGGACCTGAGGAGCAAGGTGAAGGTGCTGCAGTGGATGGTGGAGAAGAACATCAACGACGTCAACAAGATCGGCCTCATCATGTCGCGCTACTACCAGAACAAGCCATTCCAGCACATCCTGTGAGAGAAGGAGGACCAACTTGAAAAAGAAAATGCAGAGGGCAGCATCAATTCGCGAGCGATTTTCCGGCTGGGAAAGCGGACGGCAAGGGGGACGGCCCTGCTCGGAAGCAGGCTTCCGGCATCCACTGCGTGGACTGTGGGGAGTTGCCGTGCACCATTACGAAAGCAAAAGCGAGCCGATGCTGCCCTCAATGGCATGAGGCGGCTTCATGAGTAAGGCAACGATCCGGATCGGGTGACCGCATGGCACCCGCGCTGCCCAATCCCGGCTCATCCCTCCTGAAGCAGTTCCCGCATCTCCAGAGGGAGCTGCGCATGGCGAACATGAAGACGCCCCCTGCGCAGGTGCTCAACAGGGGCATCAGGAACGGCCTGCTGTACGGCGCCGGCATGGCCGTTGGATCGTTCTTCATCCTTTCCCGGGCGAGGATGAGCCTCTTCCTCATGCTGCCGGTCTTCATCATCTTCTTCCTGCTCTTCTTCATGCTCGAGCCCCTCAAGGTCAAGTCAGCCATTTCCCGGAGGAGAAGGGAGATTGACAGGGAAGTCATCTTCATCGGGAGGTATCTCCTCATCAAGCTCTACTCCGGCAGGCCGCTCCTCAACGCATTGACGGAGATTGCGCAGAGCAGGGGAGTGACCGCCGCGTACGTGCGCGAGATTGTGCACGACATCAACACCGGGACGCCCATCGAGGATGCCCTGAAGGACGCGGTGGCGTACTGCCCGTCCGAGAAGTTCGCCCGCATCCTGTTCCAGCTCAACAACGCGCTGAAGATAGGCGTCGACGTCACCAAGCCCCTGGAGTCCCTGCTGCAGACATTGACCAAGGGGGAGGAGATCGAGCTCCAGCGCTACGGCAAGAAGCTGAACACGGTGGTGATCTTCTACATGGTCGCGGCCATCGTCATCCCGTCATTGGGCATCTCGCTCTTCATGGTGATTACGAGCTTCATCAACCTTCCCATGACCCTCAACGGCCTGCTCGCCATCTCGTTTTTCGTCGTGGTGCTGCAGTTCATCTTCATCAGCCTGTTCCGCGGCATCCGCCCGAACATCGACCTCTGAATGGCAAGGATATTTTTCATGCAGGAATTCGGCAAGGCGTTCGTGCCCAAGAAGGCGGTGCCCCACCTGAGGAGGTACGTCCTCAAGGCAGGCATCCGCCAGGTGCCGTACGGCGCATTCGGCGCCCTGTTCTACGTCTGCCTCGCCGTCACCCTTGTCCTGTACTTCCTCGTCATCAGCCCATTGCTCCAGCGCCTCATCGCGGCGACGTTCCTTTCCGGTTTCGGGCAGCTTTCCCTCCTGGTGCTCGCCTTCCTGTCCGTGGCGCTGCTCCTGGTTGCGCTCTCCACCCTCATCATGCTGGTGGTGTACTTCTATCTTGACATCCGCATCTTCCGCCGCACCAAGGAGATGGAGGAGATGCTGCCGGAGTACCTCCAGATCGTGGCATCGAACCTCCGCGGCGGCCTGACGTTCGAGAACGCGCTCTGGTCGGCCATCAAGCCGCATTTCCGCATCCTGAGCAGCGAGATGGCGGAGGTCGCGAAGAAGGTGATGACCGGCTTCCCGGTGAAGAGGGCGCTGGTCGAGCTCTCGGAGAAATACGATTCCCCCATGCTGCGCCGCTCCGTCGACCTGATCATCAGCGAGGTGGAGAGCGGCGGCAACATCGCCGACCTGCTGGAGCGCATCGTCGAGCACCTCAAGGAGACGCGGACGCTCAAGGAGGAGATGTCCGCTGCCGCCGTCGCCTATGTCATCTTCATTTCGGCCATCATCGTGGTGATCTCCCCCCTGCTGTTCTCGCTGGCCTACAACCTGCTGATCGTCATCCTGGGCTTCATCTCGAACCTCGCCGCGGCGACGCAGCGCGTGAACGCCCTCCCCTTCACTCTCACCACGGGCACGGTGAACCCCGATGACTTCAGGACGTTCTCGCTCATCACCATCATCGTGATCTCGTTCTTCGCCTCGCTCATCGTCTCCATCGTGGAGAAGGGCAGCATCCGGGGAGGGGTCAAGTACATCCCGCTCTATGTCTTCGGCTCCCTCGCGTTCTATTATTTCTTCATGAAGGTGCTGACGGGCGTGTTCGCGGGGCTGGCGTAGCCATGCATTCAAGGGTAAAATCAGGATTGTAGAAGGAGAGGAACATCATTGCGCTCGCTTCGCTCGCATCAGGGTGGCGCGCCACAGTACGCGCATTTCATAAATAATCTGCAGATGCAGCATCACTTTTAAATACCTATTCCATTGCATTTTTCCTATGGAAGATCATGATCATTACATGAACCTCGCCCTCCAATTGGCTGAAAAAGGCAGGGGCACCGTCTCCCCGAACCCGATGGTGGGCTGCGTGATCGTCAAGGACGGCAAAATTGTGGGCACAGGATACCATCGGAAGGCCGGCGGCCCCCACGCGGAGGCATTCGCGCTGCGCCGGGCAGGAAACAAGGCGAGAGGCGCGGTGATGTACGTGACCCTGGAACCCTGCTCTCATTTCGGCCGCACCCCTCCGTGCACCAAGGCAATCATCTCGGCAGGGATACGGGAAGCGGTTGTTGCCGTCCGCGACCCAAGCCCGAGGATGAGGGGCATTGAGGACCTGAAGCGCGCTGGGGTGAAGGCCGTCGTTGGCGTCATGGAGGACGAGGCAAAAAGGACGAATGAGGTGTTCATGAAGTACACCAAGGTGAAACTGCCGTTCGTCACCCTCAAGCTGGCCGTCACCCTCGACGGCAGCATCGCGGCCTCGACGGGCTCTTCACGGTACATCACGTCAAAAGGGTCCCAGAAGATGGTGCATGGGCTCCGCACGGAAGTGGACGCGGTGATGGTGGGAAAGAACACGGTGCTGAAGGACAATCCCAGGCTCACGCCGCGCCTGGCCAAGGGAAAAGACCCATTGAAGATTGTGGTGGACTCCAGGGCGGAAATCCCCTTGTCCTGCAATCTGATGAAGAATCCGCAGAAGCTCATCATCGCAACAACGGGCAAGGCCAAAAAAGAAAAAGTCGGCGCGCTGGAGAGGAAGGGAGCCACGATCATCACCTGCCCTTCTCTTGGCGGGAAAGTTGACCTCAACTACCTCATGAAAGAGCTGGGAAAGCGTGATGTCACGGGCATCCTGCTGGAAGGCGGCGCGGAACTGGCGGCAGCGGCGCTCAGGGCAGGCATCGTGGACAAGATGATGGTCTTCATCGCGCCGAAGATCGCGGGAAAAGGCATCCAGGCAGTCGGCGACCTCGGCATCAGGGACATGGGCAAGGCCCTCGCCCTGAAAGACATAAAAATAAAAAGAGTGGCTGACGACGTCCTCGTGGAAGGGTACCCATGAGCATGGCCGGCAACGCCGTCAGGAAGGCCGTCGACGCCTTCAGGAAAGGGAAATTTGTCATCATCGTGGACGACGAGCACCGGGAGAACGAGGGCGATGTGGTGGTCGCCGCGCAGGACATCACTCCCCGAAAGGTCAATTTCATGGTTACGCACGGCCGCGGCCTGCTCTGCGTGCCCATGGAGAAGGGACGCCTGGACGGACTGGACATTCCCATCATGGTGGAGGACAACGAAGAACGCACGAGGTGCGTCTTTACCGTCTCGGTCGACGCGCGCACGGGCATCACGACGGGCATCTCAGCGCACGACCGGGCGAGGACCATCAGGCTTCTCGCCGACAGCAAGACGAAAGCACCCGATCTTGTCCGGCCTGGCCACGTCTTCCCGCTGATGGCGGCTGCCGGCGGACTGGAAGCGCGGAAAGGCCACACCGAGGCCTCGCTCGAGCTGTGCAGGCTCGCGGGAAAATATCCGGTCGCGGCCATCTGCGAGATCCTGAACACGGACGGCACCATGGCGCGCCTGCCGCAGCTGAAGGTGTTCAGCAGGAAGCACCATATCCCGCTGGTGACCATCAAGGAGCTCGAACGGCATCTGGAGGCGGGATGATGGTCGATCCCATGCTCATCAACTCGACGATTGTGGAGTCCATCGCGAAGGCGTCGAATGACGTCGTGGGCCTCACCCAGGTCCTCGTCGGCGGCTTCGTCGGCCTGTACATCATCAGCATCATCCTGACGTACTACACCAACAGGCAGATCATGAGGCTGCTGAAGCAGATACGGGATGAGCTGAGAAAGGGAAAGTGATTGTGGTTTTCTGCTGTCGCTCTTACATACCTTACATACCCTAGTTATTTCTGTCTTCCTTCGCTGCAAACCGAAACATTTTTAAACTACTTAATAGTGATAACAATCTACCTATGAGAATATGCCATATCGCGCTATTGGCGGCCGTCCTCCTCCTGATGAGCGGGTGCGCCGGGCAGCAGGGATCTTCCGGGGCCGGGCAGCAGGCGCCCATCGTCTATGCGGTGGATGCAGCCGGCAAGGATGTCTCCCCGCAGGAACCCCTCGTCTTCGAGGTGGGCATGGAGAGCGACAGCGCCGCCTGGCTTCTCGCCTCAAGGGAGCGCAGGAGCGAGCTGAACAGGTTCCGCTACGAGGGGCAGCAGGCAGACGAGGCAGAGCTGCGCAGCGACACGGCCATGTCCAAGAACTGGAAGGTCATGGTTGATGGGGAATCCTACCGGGGATACGACGTCGTGAAGGCGCAGGATGGTGACTTCGAGGACTGGCAGGAGCCGCAGAAGTCCGATAAGGCATACGGGTACACGGTACGGTACGGGTACAGTTGAGACCAGAAAAAGGGAAATCAACAGCCATCAGTACCCCGTTTCCCAGTATACATTTCTCGTCTATCAAGACCGAAATGTTTATAAAGGGTAAATGGCATAGAAATCACACGTGGGGGTGGATTTTTCCTATGGAAAGTTCTGAGAAGATCGATATTGTGCGGGTGGATGGAACGCTCTACACGCACAAGCAGATTGAAGTGAGGGACGGCAGGATCTACATGCGCCTCAAGAGGCGGAACCTGCAGACGCTCTATGGGTTTTAATCGGCGGCAGCTCTTTGCCCTTGTTTTGGTTGTTGTCCTTCTTGCCAATATGACAGTGCTTGCCCTGAAAAAGATCAATGAGCTGGTGTTCTGGTCCGTGCTGGGCGGCTGCGCGGTGCTGTGGTTCGTGCTGAAGAGGAAGTGGGCATAAGACATTTAAAGCGGGATTCTTGCCACGGTTCCATGAGAGAAGAAGCCCCCTTCTGCCGCTATTGCCAGGATCCATTGCCGTCATCCGCAAGCCCAGTAAAATGCCAGACCTGCAAGAGGACGTCCGTCCCCCTCACCGAGAAAGGCATCAGCATCACGCCGAAGGAGGTCAAGGCAAAACAGGACAGGAAGGAAGATTTCCTCTTCATCGACGTCCGCTGGCCGCAGGAGCGCGAGGCAGCCTCCATCAAAGGCACGCTTTTCATCCCCCTCCGCGAGCTGGAAGCCCGCCTGGAGGAGCTTCCGAAAGGCAAGGAGATCATCATCCACTGCCACACCGGCGGCAGGAGCAGGTTTGCCGCCATCATGATGCGGTGCAATGGCTTCGCCAAATCAAAGAGCATGGCCGGCGGCATCAGGGAATGGAGCAGGGAGATTAATCCTTCTGTTCCGCAATACTAGCTGGTTTTATCCTGCAATGTTCGTTCTGGATACTTTTATTAAGGATGGAAAAGGCAAAGGCACGCCATGCGCATCGACGCCCTGCTCGCAGAACTGTACACAAAGCAGGCCGGGCCTTTCAGGCTCAACCTCTCCAGGATAAGGAAGCTCGCTGCGAAGCTCGGCAACCCCGAGAAAAATCTCAAAGCCATCCACGTCGCTGGCAGCAACGGCAAGGGCTCGACGTGCGCGTTCCTTTTCAGCGTGCTGAGGGAAGCAGGCTACAGGGTTGGGCTGTACACCTCCCCCCACTTGCGCCATTTCAACGAGCGCATCAGGGTGGACGACGCTTTCATTTCAGACGGGGACATCGTGCGGCTCTATAAGAGAATGAAGGGAATGATGGGCGGCGATGAGACTTTCTTCGAGATCACCACCATGATGGCATTGCTGTATTTTGCGGAGAAAAGCGTGGACATCGCTGTCGTTGAGGTTGGGCTCGGGGGCCGGCTTGACGCCACCAACATCGTCACGCCGCTGGTTTCAGCCATCACCAACATCAGCATCGAGCACACCGGCTTCCTCGGCGACACGATAGGGCAGATAGCTAAGGAAAAGGCGGGAATCATCAAAAAGGGTGTTCCGGTGGTGACGTCCGCGACCGGCACGGCATTATCCGCGATAAAAAAGGTTGCTGGCAGGAAACACGCCCCGGTGCATGCTCCGCTGCCGTGGAGAAAGGCGGCGCAGGGGGTGTCTATCGGGCAGTACAGGAATCTCGTCCTCGGGCTCAAGGGAGACCATCAGGCAGGGAACGCCGCGGTTGCGGTGAGGGTGATATCCCTCCTCCAATCAGGGTCATCCGTCGCCATCCCCGAGCGGGCGGTGAGGGCGGGGCTCAAGAACGCCTGCTGGCCAGGGCGCCTGGAATTCGTCGGCAAAAGCATCCTGATAGACTGCGCCCACAACAGGGCAGGGATGGACGTCCTTGAAAAAGAGCTGAGGAAGATAAGAAGAAAGAAAGTGATGGTCATAGGGATACTGGAAGACAAGGATATCGGGAACATGATGGCGACCGCGGGCAGGAACGCAAGGCTGCTCATCCTCACCACGCCCAACAGCGGCCGCGCCGTGCCGCCGGAGGAGCTTGCCCAGTACGCGAGGAAGCCCTGCCTCATCGTTCCGGACCCTCAGGACGCGCTCCGGGAGGCAAGGAGGCTGGCAAAGAAGGGTGAGCTCATCGTCATCACCGGCTCCATCTATCTCGTCGGAGAGTACGTGGATCCTTTGCACAGGCGCCAGTAAGCCTTAAATTTACTACTTTATAATAACAAAAATAGAAAGATTTATATAGAGGGCTTCATAGGAAGAGGATGGTGATACCCATGAAAGCCTCTCCGTTGGTGGCGATTGTCGCAGGATCGATGTTGGCATCCTCTGCATATGCTGATGTGGTGCAGAAGAATCTGGAAGGATCATATATACTCCACTTGCCAAACCCTGTCGCGTCTCCATGCATTAAAGACAAGTTGGCAAGATATAGAATCCATCATCCGGATATTGGGATAGATAGTGTCATAGAAAATGGAAAGGTAACAAAGTTCTGGGTGTTCCCAAAAACAGAGAATGCCGGCTATGAAGGGATGAAGGAAGACATACTTTCTCTCCCTTACTGTAACAGAAGAAGTATGAGCGCGTAATTGTTTCTTGGTTAGTGGCATGGGTGGTGCCGTCCCTGATGGGGCTCTGTCCCGAATGTGGTTAGCGGCATCAGTCGAACGCTGGCAACGGCGAGCGGCAAAGGCGTCGCGGGGGATGCGCCAAACCTTTTTCT
>DUHN01000060.1 GCA_013330825.1 Candidatus Woesearchaeota archaeon
TTTTTGGAGGCGGAACATAGTGGAGCCGAGAAAAAGGTTTGGCGCATCCCCCGCGACGCCTTTGCCGCTCGCCGTTGCCAGCGTTCGACTGATGCCGCTAACCACATTCGGGACAGAGCCGTTTTCTCGGAAAGCTTTATATACTTCCCTTTCTAAATTAAGTAACTAAAGGTAATATAAAAGCATTTTGTAACAACCAGGTAAGGCAGTGAGCATATGGTTCCCCATTCCCACGGCAACGGAGTGTGCAATTGCCCCATAGAGACCTCCATGGTCCACATCGGCAGGAAATGGAGCGTCAACATCCTGCGGGACCTGTTCAGCGGCAGGAAGCGCTTCAAGGATTTCCTGGACGCGAATCCGAAGCTCTCAACCAAGATGCTTTCCGCGCGCCTCAAGGAGCTCGAGAGGGACAGGTTCATCGAGAAGAAAGTGGTCTCCACCACCCCCCTCATCGCCGAATATGGCCTCACCCAAAAAGGCCGCGCGCTGGATAGGATACTCTACGAGCTGTCCGTCTTCTCCATCAACCACTGCTGCGACGAGGTGGGCAGGCTGACCCCTGCGCAGAAGGAGAAGGCGCTTTCTGAAGTGAGGGGGATGCTGGGGCTGTGAGTCTGCCCTTTTGGGCGGTATCGTTATTTATCACCACTTGATTGTGGTAAAATACAGAAAGATTTATATACCACTTCAGTAGTCGATATTCATCACAACTTTGTTGGGGTGAACTCATGAGACCATACATGAATGCTGTCGGTAGTGCGTTAGCCGGAGTCGCATTGGCTACTAGCGTAGCGCAAGCGGAGCCCAAATGGGTAAAGCCGGAAGAACTGGCTGCCAGAGTATCAAACTACACCGGTGCCAAGGCCACGCCAATAAACGGCGGAATTCAATATACCATTTCTGGACTTCCCATTGTAGATAAGGAAGGTGGCCCATACGGAATAGAATTGATAAGGGGTCATACCAGGGCAAAACTCTTGAGCTTGACGTACAAGGATGTGGGCCAAAAGGGCCCGTCGGCTGGAGACGAGATCAACTATACTGTTAAAGTCACTGTAAATGGAAAGACTTGCGTGACTAAATATACCGACAAATGGGATGATAAAGGTAATCTCTCAGGGTGGATCCATATGGATACCGCTACAGGCAATACCCAATACCTCTTTACTGATAGGCATAAGTTGGACAGGACTATTGTAGGCATCCTTCTTAAGGTAGAGGAAGAAGCTGCTAAACTGCTTAAATAAAATCATTGTCATTTCTTTTTTTTATTTATCACTCGGCTTTCAGTCACCACCGCATCCATTCCCACATCATGCGGCTCTGGCGGAATGCCATCAACGACCTGAAAATCAAACGCGAGCCCGATCTTCACCGCGCGGGGCACCTTCTTCAAGAATTTGTCATAATATCCCTTCCCGAACCCGAGCCGGTGCCCCTGCGTGTCGAAGGTGATGCCGGGCACGATCACCGCGTCGATGTTGGAAAGCCTCACCGGCAGCGCCTCGATGGGCTCGAGGATGCCGCGGTCGTTCAGGATCAGGTTCTCCATGGTCAGAATCAACGACGGCACAATCTCCTGCTGCACCATTTTCGGCAGCAATATTTTCTTGGACAGCAAAGACTCGGCAATCATCTCGTGGGTGCGCACTTCATTGCCGAACGAGGCGTAGAACAGCACGATTCTTGACTTGGAGAACGCATCGACGACGAACAGCCGCTTCTTTATCTGCTCGCTGTATTCCCGCACCTGCTCTTTTTTCAATGAGTCCCTCTTTTCGAGGGTCTCTTCCCTGATTTTTTCCTTCTGCTCCTGGGGATTGGGGATGGCCATGGCGGGCACGGTAATGATGATGCGATGAAATCACGGCTTCATGATGCTGTCCATGTGGTCGATGCGCTTCTGGATCAGCTGCCGGGTGCCGATGTCCCTGCGGTGGTACACCTTCCCCTTCACGCGGGAGCAGCCATCCTCGGCGATTCTCTCGGCCTCTTCCAGCGTATCGGCGATGCCCACCACGCCCACCGCCCTGGACGGGGACATATGGATGCCATCCTCTTTCCCCTCCACGGCCGCATAGTAGAAGTAGGCGTCAGCGCTCTCGTCCACCTCAATCTTCCCCCCTTTCGCCGGATTGCTGGGGTAGCCTTCGGGCACGATGTACTTGCACACCGTCGCCTTCTTCGCGAACTCGATGCCAACGGTCTCCAGCTTGCTGTCGATCATCGCCCTGCAGATGTCCACGAAATCCGTCTTGAGGATGGGCAGGACGTTCATGGTCTCCGGGTCGCCGAAGCGCGCGTTGTACTCGATGAGCCTCACCCCTTTCTTCGTCTTCATGAAGCCGCCATACATGACGCCGATGTAGGGGTCGCCGGCCTCCTCGTAGAGGGCCCGGCACACCTTTTTCGTTATCTCCAGCCCTTCCTCGACATCTTTCCTCGTCAGGAACGGCAAAAGGTGGTCCGGGCAGGAGTATGAGCCCATGCCCCCCGTGTTCGGGCCCTTGTCATCTTCGAATGCGCGCTTGTGGTCCTGCACCGCGGGCATCGCGACCACTGTCTCGCCATCGGTCAGGCATTGCAATGAGAACTCCTCTCCCTCGAGCTTCTCCTCGATGATGACGCGGGGATGGTCCTGCAGGCATTCCCTCGCGTAGGCGATGCCCTCTTCCTTCGTCCTGAAATGGTCTCCCTGCACCCACACGCCCTTGCCTCCGGTCAATCCGTCCGGCTTCACCACGAACTGCCTGATATCCCTGACAAACGCATCAGCATTTGCTATGCTTTCCCGGGTGAATGAGGCGAACAGCGGGTTGCCAGGGATCTTGTACGTGTCCAGCAGGCTGCGGGTGAATGACTTGGAGGTCTCCAGCTGCGCGAGGATCCGTTTGGGGCCTATGCAGGGGATGCCTTCCTTGGCCAGCGCGTCCGCTACGCCGTGCTTCAATGGCTCCTCCGGGCCGATGATGGCGAACTCCACGCCCACCTTCTTCGCGAATGCCGCGATCTGGTGCGTGGCCGAGTAGCTGCCCAGCTCGACCCCTTCCGCGTACGTCAGGATGCCGGGGTTGTTGGCCTTCATGTACGCATAGATCCGCGGGCGGTGCCTGCTTTTCTCCAATGTCTCGGCTATCGCATGCTCGCGGGCGCCGTTGCCGACCAGGAGTATCTTTGTCATGCTTCCAGGGCGGCGGACATCGTTTATATGTTTTTTGATAAAGAAGAAGAAAGGAAAAAAATAAACAAAGAATGGTTGATGGTATAGTCATGCTGTTAACAGCATCCCTTGCCCTTGCCTTTTCCTGCCATGCTTCTCACCTCCCCCGGTTATTGATGAGCAGTTCATTGATTGGGTAGTGGCTATCCCCAGCGATATTCCCGCTTCTCGACGGAAGGTATGCCCGTGATGGTCAATCCGAACGACGTGGGCTCCTCCCCGACATCAAACGCCAGCAGGCCGCCGCCATGGTGGCCATTGAACGCGGGGGCGCTGACGGGGAGCAATCCTTTCCCATTGATGGTCAGCACGGCATCCTTCGCCAGAGTAACCTGCCCAAGATCGACGGAATGGGTGTTCATCTGGACCTCGATGACAAACCTGCCATCGACCATCCCCTTCGGCGTCGCCTCCACCAGCACATTGCCGGAGTCCACGCCGCCCGTTGATTTTGTCGGGTATGCTGCCGCATCTGCCTGCGCCAAGGGCGCTTTTTCGCCGTTCCCCACCTGCCCATCGGCTTTCTTCTCGGCACAGCCGGCTACTGCCCACGCGACCAGGATGATGGACAACACCAAGAGCACCTTACGAGCATCCATGCGCGCACCTCCTCTTCATCCTCCATTCCTGGACCAGTGCTATTGCGCCGAAGAACACCAATACCCCTCCGCTCAGGTAGAAGAGTGCAATCTGCGGCTGGAGCGCCTGGAACGGAACCCCGGCGGCCACGAGGCCGATGTTGAGCAGCATCAACCCCGGAGAGATGCACTTCCTCGTGAAGTAGAAGAACAGCGTGATCGCGAGCAAAGCGGCAGCCACCATCCACACCGGCTTGGCGATGGTGGTGAAGAAGAGCAGGGGCATGCCCTGCAGGGAGATGCCGATGACCGACAGCGCCGCGATCAGTGCCAGGCAGACATTGTGGCAGACCTGCCATGAGCCGAGCACGCTTGCTGCGGCAGAGATGCTGCCCGTCGCCCCGATGAGCCTTTCCTTTCTCGATGATGCGTCCATGATGCAGCCTCGCGCCTCACAGCGCGTCGACGACTTTCTTCAGCTTCTTCTCCACGTCCTGCGCAATCCCGAGAAGCCGGTCGTTGCGTATCATCCCCATCGCCGCCGTCGGCAGGATGGCGGAGACTTTTGTCTTTCCTCCCTTCTCATGCACGATGACGTTGCAAGGCAGCATCAGGCCGATGTCCTCCTCTGCCTGGAGCGCCTTGTAGGCGAACGGAGGGTTGCATGCCCCGAGGATGAGATACTTGTCGAAGTCCACGTCCAGCTTCTTCTTGAGGGTTGCCTTGACGTCTATTTCCGTCAATACCCCGAAGCCTTCCTTCTGCAGCTCCTGCCGCGCCCTGTCCACCGCCTGCTCGAACGTGAGCGGCAGCTCTTTTCCGTATCCGTACATGTCCCTGCCCTCCATCACTGCGCCGTCCATCCCCCGTCAACGACGAGATTGTGGCCGGTGATGAAGCTCGATGCGTCAAGCGCCAGGAACACCGCGGCGTTGCCGATGTCCTCCGGAATCCCCACGCGGCCCACCGGGGTGTTTCCCAGCAATGAGGCGCTGGTTTTCTTGTCCTTGAGCATGCCGGCCGTCATGTCCGTCTGGATGACCCCCGGGTCGATTGCGTTCACGGTGATGCCCTCTTTCGCGACGTCAAGCGCCGCTTCCCTTGTCAGTTCGGTGACTCCCCCCTTCGAGGCGCAGTACGCGGAGATGCCCGGGAAGCCCACCAGGCCGGCGATGGAAGAGATGTTGATGATCCTCCCTCCCTTGCCCTGCCTCTTCATCTGGATGATGGCGTGCTTCATACCGAAGAACACTCCCTTGAGGTTGACGCTCATCTGCCTGTCCCATTGCTCCTCGGTGAGCTGGTCGACGGTGCCGAACACCAGGATGCCGGCGTTGTTCACCATGATGTCCAGCTTCCCGAATTTCTCCACCGCCTGCCTGACGAGGTTCTCGACGTCTTTCTCTCTGGAGACATCCGCCACCACGAAGAGAGCGTCGCTTCCGAGCTTTTTGATCTCCTGCACAGTCTTTTTCCCCTCTGGAGAGTCCTTGTGGGCGTTGATGACCACCTTGCATCCTTCCTTCGCCAAGCAGAGCGCGATGCCCTTGCCGATGCCCCTGTCAGAGCCAGTGACTACCGCAACCTTTCCATCAACCTTTCCATTGCCCATGTGCGCGCCTCCTGTTTTCCTTCTGCTTGCCTTCTGTTCGGTTTTTTGACTTGTCGTCCCATTGCCATGCCTTGCTTGCACCTGTTCTTCACACAGGCTTCAGCACTCCGACTGCGGATGTGGTGATTTCAATGTTGCAGCTCTGATGCTTTCTGCACCAGTCCTCGCATTCCTTTGCCATCTCCTTCCGTGGATAGGCAAAGCTGCACATCTCGCATAGGTACACTTGCTTTACCACGGCATCATTTTTTCTGCTATCCTCGTTACAACCAACATTCCTGTGTGAGACGCAACAGCACGCTCTGCGGCATTACGCGAATTTGTTGTACACCCACGCGAGGGCGTACGCAAACACGAATCCCATGATTGCCGCTTCGGCAATGCCGGTCATGATCCCTATCGGGGTGAGGGAAAAGAACATGTGCCACTGCATCATCTGCTGCGCAGCGCCGCTGTACATGCCCATGTTGCCCCCTATGCCCAGCAGCAGCATCCCGGCCGCGCTGACAATCGCTCCCGCGTATCCCAATGCCAACTCATTCAGTTTTTCTGCCATGTTTTTCGCCTCTTGCTTCCTCTTGCCTGTTTCGTGCCTTCTCTTCTGCCTCCTATCCGAAGGTCAGCACCTTGTCTGATTTCTCGATCAATGCCAGCAGATCCTTCATGGTGGAGACGGGGCAGACTGCGCTTTCTCCCTTCTGCCTGGATTTCATGCACGTCCCGCAGGCCAGGATCCGCCCTTTCTGCTCCCTAAAGGCGTCGACCTGCCCCTTGACATCGTACTTCCCGTCTGTGATGTCCTCTATCTCCACTCCCTTGTTCATCAGGAACACCACCACTTCATGCTGCGCCTTCAACGCCGTGACCCCCAGTCTGAAGGCATTCCACACGGTTTCCGGGTCGTTTGTGCCCAACACGATGCCGATGTTCATCTTCGTCAACCTTTCTTCCCGATGCCCAGCATCTCGTGCAGCCAGCAATACCCGAGGAAGCTCTCAGCCAGCGCAATCCACGCAACGGCAATGATGAGCCAGTTCACCCATTCCGCGGCGAAGCGCAATGGCCACGGCCCCAGCCACCAGAAGGCCAGCGCGAACCTCAGTATCCTGTCAACCGTCCCTAAGTTTTGCCTCATGTTCATCACCTCAGCGTCTCGTCATTTATTTAAGCTCTTTCTTCATCTCCTCGAATTGCTTCCTGGAGATATCCCCTTTGGCGTAGCGCTCCTTAAGCGCGTCAAGAGGGCCCCCGCGCACCTGCTTCCACAGCCAGATGACCAGCAGCACCAATGCCGCCAGCAGCAGCACGGACCACAGCGCGCCAAGCACCCAGTAGCCTCCGTAGCCGCCCATCATCCCCATCCCATAGTTGTATGCCATCATCCCGCCTCCTCGTTGGTTGCCTATGCTGTCCGCATCCTGAGCGTCGCCCCAGTTGTCCATCATCCCCGGTCCCATGCCCCAGCCCATCATGCCCATGCCGTAGCCGGTGCCGGCACGCTCGTTGCAATAGATCCGTTCCGCGATCGCGATATGCGCCTGCTTCACCTGGGCAGAGCCCTCGCCGCCCATCATCTGCTCCATGAGGGCATGCGCCTCTCCCGGATGCATCTGCTCCATGTAATAGTCCCCTATCATCTCCATTTGCCCATCGCTGAGCTGGGCGCAGGGCACCTTGGCGTCTATCAGCCCCTTCGCCTCGGTGAAATCCTCCGCCTGTCCGGCGGCAAGCGCCATGCCCAGCACCAGCATCGCTATGCATGCCCATTGCTTGTTCATGCCCATCACGGTCACCTCGCCATTCTTCTTACCATTCCTTGCAGCAGTTTATTATCTTTTTCATTAGGGCGGAGAATTTACCCATCTTCCTGCTTTCTTCCGCCAGCGCGCCTTTCTCTATCTCCTTGACGCCGACCAGCTTGAGATTGATGGCGAAGAACAGCGCCCACAGGTCAAACCCTGCGCGGAAATAGGGGAGCGCCTCCTTTTCGCCTTTTGTCGAGAGCTCCTTGCACCCCACTTCGTAGAGGCGCATGCTCGCCGCGAGCAGGTGCTTGCTGATGCACCATTCCTCCCCGACGGGGCTGACGACGATCTTCGCGAGGAGCTTCTTCCGCATCTCCCTCACCGATTGCAGGGACTCGAGATACCTCTGGTTCCCGGTCTTCATCGCGGTGAAGTAGAAGTGCTCCTCCAGGCTGATGAGGTTCATGAGCGCGATGCTCAGGTCCTCGTCGCGGGACAGGTCCGCCTCTCCCTTCTTCAGCTTCGCGATCTTCTCCATCCATTCCTTGACGGCGTCTCCTTCCATGGTCATAGCAGCAGTTGCATGATGGCGCCCGCGCCGACGAGCAGGGCAAGGGTGAGCACGATTCCCTGGTAGGGCAGCGTCCTGTTGCCGCGCCAGGATGACATCTTCCTGCTCATCCATGGCGTCATGCAGGTGATGGCCCCGCCGAGCAGCGCCCCGGCGTAATAGGCATTGAGCGCGTAGGTCTTGCCGTATGCCCCTATCCAGGGGATGTACAGCGCCCTTGTCTCCGACAGCAGGGGGGCGAGGGGCAGCACCGTGGTGATGACTGACAGCAGGATCAATGCCGGCTTTTGGTACGGGATGTACTGCCGCTTCAGCATGTTGCCGATCCACCACCCCATGGACACGGCGAACGCGCCGATGAACACCCCGATGGCGCCTTTGCCTACCCCGAAGTATGCAGCCCCCCCTGCCGCGGCAGCCGCGCCGACGGTGCAGAGCGGGCAGTGGGCAGAGACGGCCTGCATCATTGCCAGGAGCGCGCCTCCCGGCAGAAGCAATCTCTTCTTCATGGTGCTCATGCCCATGCCCTCTATACCCTCATGAACTCCGTGTAGCTGCCGTCGTGCTGCACCGCGTAGATGACCCACGTCCCGGACTTCTTTCCCGGCATTCCTGGAGAGCCGGAAGGCATGCCCGGCAGGGCGATGCCGGCGATGTCCGGCTTTTCCGCCAGCAGCTTGGCAATCGCCTCGTTGGGGACATGCCCCTCCACGAAGTATCCCTCTATCTCAGAGGTGTGGCAGCTTTGCAGTTGGGGCGGGACATTGAACTTCCTCTTTATCTCGCCCATGTTGTCGACCGTATTCATATCCACCGCATAGCCTTCCTTTCCCATGTACTGCGAATAGACGTCGCAGCATCCGCAGCCGGGAGACTTGAAGATGGTCGCCTTTATCCCAGACGGTACTGACGCCCCCTCCGAATCCTGCTGGGCGGCCGGCGCGCATCCGAGAAGAAAGACCGCCATGCCGACGAGCAGCGCCCCGATGATCATGTTTTTTTTCTTATCCACGTGCCTCACCTTCGCCTGTTTTCCTTTTCCAGATCCTTTTCTTTGCCAACAGCAACGAGTTTGAAACCACGCTCACCGAGCTCAGCGCCATCGCCGCCCCGGCAATCATGGGATTGAGCAGGAATCCGGCAAGGGGGTAGAGCACTCCCGCAGCTATGGGGATGCCTGCCGCGTTGTAGAAGAACGCCCAGAACAGGTTCTGCTTTATCTTCCGGATGGTATGCGCGCTCAGGGTGATGGCCTTCACGACATCCCGCAGGTCATTCTTGACGAGGATGATGGAGCCCGTCTCCAGCGCGATGTCCGTTCCCGCCCCGATCGCGATCCCGACGTCAGAGGCGGCCAATGCGGGAGCGTCATTGATGCCGTCGCCGACCATCGCGACGACCTTCCCCTCTTTCTGCAGCTTCCGTATCTCGGCCTCCTTGTCCTGCGGCAGCACCCCTGCGATGACCCTGCCTATCCCTGCCTGGGCGGCGATGGCTTTGGCAGTCCTCTCATTGTCGCCGGTGATCATCACCACTTCCTTGCCCATGGCGTGCAGCGCCGCAACGGCCTCCTTCGAGCTCTCCTTGAGGGTGTCCGCTATGGCTATCAGCCCGATGAGGGCAGTATTCACGCCTACGATGACCGTCGTTTTCCCCTGCGATTCAAGCTCCCTGATTTTCTTCTCCGCATCACTGGAAATCTTCATCCTGAAGCGCGCCAGCATCCTGCTGTTGCCGACGCAGATCCGGTGGTTCTTGTACCGCGCCACGACGCCCATGCCATGGACGGCCTCGAAGGCGCCCGGATGGCGGACGGCAATCTTCCTGCTTTTTGCCTTGCTGAGCACCGCCTCCGCGAGCGGGTGCTCAGAGCCCTTCTCCGCGATGGCCGCGAACCCCAGCACGTCATTCTCCCCGTGCTTTTTGCCGAGCGCGACGATGTCCGTCACCTCAGGCTTCCCGGTCGTCAGGGTGCCGGTCTTGTCGAACACGATGGTCGTCAGCTTGCGGGCCGTCTCGAGGGCTTCGGCATTCTTGATGAGGATGCCGTTCTCCGCCCCCCTGCCCGTGCCGACCATGATGGCGGTGGGCGTCGCCAGCCCCAGGGCGCAAGGGCATGCGATAATCAGCACCCCGACGAAAACCGTGAACGCGAACAGGAACGGCGAGGCGATCGCCATGAAGCCCGGGGCGACAAGATACCAGAAGAGGAAAGAGAGCATGGCGATGGCCATCACGATGGGGACAAAAATCCCGGACACCTTGTCCGCAAGCCGCTGGATGGGCGCCCTCGAGCCCTGGGCATCCTCGACAAGCCTGATGATCTGCGCGAGCATGGTGTCGCTGCCGATTCTCGTCGCTTTCACCCTGAGCATCCCGCTCTTGTTGATGGTCGCCCCTATGACCTTGTCCTTTTCCTTCTTGGAGGCAGGCATGCTCTCCCCAGTGATCATGGACTCGTCCACGTGGGAGCTCCCTCCGGAGACAATGCCGTCCGTCGCTATCTTCTGCCCGGGCTTGACGATGAATATGTCGCCGATCCGCAGCTCTTCGATGGGGATTTTCTGCTCCTTCCCGTTCCTCACCACCAGCGCTGTTTTCGCCTGCAATCCGATGAGCTTCCGTATCGCCTCTGATGCTTTTCCCTTTGTCACGGCCTCAAGGTATTTTCCGAGCAGGATGAAGGTGATGATGACCGCAGAGGTGTCGTAATACAGCTTCGCGTCAAAGGAGGAGGGGAAAAAGGTCGCGAGGGCGCTGTATGCGTATGCGGCGGATGTCCCTATCGCTATCAAGGTGTCCATGTTCGCCGCCCAGTTCCGGAGCGCGGCCCAGGTCCCGGTGTAGAAGCGGTAGCCGAGGATGAATTGGACAGGCGTGGCAAGGGCGAACAGCACATAGGCCCGGTACGGGAACGCTATCCCGAACCATTCCGGGAACGAGAGGATGAAGATGGGGATGCTCAGGGCGAATCCGGCAATGACCTTCCTCTTCAGCCCGGCAATCTCCTCCTTGCGCGCTTCCTTCTCCCGGTCATGGCCGGATAAATGCTCGCCCGCCTGCAGCTCCTTCACGCCATACCCTTTTTTCCTGATGGCGTCCTTCAGCGCGCTTTCCTGCACGGTACGGGGGTCGAACTCGACAACCGCTTTTTCCGAGGCGTAATTGACATGCGCTTTTCCCACCCCGGGAGTTTTCAGGAGGGCGCGCTCGATGATGGCAGCGCACGACGCGCAGTGCATGCCGGTGATGGGGATGGTCGCCTTCTGCGTTGCCGCGTCATGCATATCGTGATCATGCCCATCGTGGCTCATATCGTCCATGTCATGCCTCCTCAACGGTGTACTTGCCGAGGCTTTCAATCTCCTTTTTCAGGGCATTCCAGTCCGGTTTGCCTTCGTACTCAACGACCATGTTTCCCGTGCCAAAATCGACAGTGCATCTTTTGACGCCCAGGATGTCCCCGCATACGTCCTCGATGAGCGCCTTGCATGCCCTGCAATGCGTCCCTTTGACCCTGAATGCTTTTTTCATCGGCGTTCACCCATAATCCATTCTCACCCACAATTCACTCACACTCATAATCCACCCATATCAATCTCCTATCCCCTCTTTATGCCCGCGGCACCACGCTGAATGCCGCGCCGGGAGTGGTCATGCCCATGGTGCAGCTGAAGGCGAACCTGCCGACCTTTTCCGGGATGAAGGAGATGACGTTCAGCTTCCCGGGGGACAGATACCTCAGAAGGCCCAGTTTGGGCGCGGTGATGACCTGCGCGCATCCTGTCGCCTTTGAGGCGTCAATCTGCCATTCGACCGGAATGCCCTCCACAACCTCAAACTTCGGGGGGAAGTAATTCAGCCCCTCAATCCTCATCTTCGCGATCTGCCTGCCGTCAACGATCTCCGCCTTCTGCACCGGCGAGGAGATGCTCTGCTGGTACTGCGCGATTGCCGGATTGAGGCTTGCCGCGGAAAGCGGGGAGGGGATATCAAGGGTGATGCTGGCCGCGTTCACCCCGCTGATGAGGTTGAAGACCCCGAGGACGATGACGGCGACGCCAGCGAATTGCATGAAGAGGCGCTTGGACGTCCCCCGGACGTAGCTGGACACCGCCCCGACAGAGAGGAGGGAAGGGAGCGTCCCGAGGGAGAACACCAGCATGGTCAGCGCGCCGGCCGCTGCGCTGCCCGTGCTCAGCACGTAGAGCTGGAGCGCGATGGTGAAGCCGCACGGCAGGAAGAACGTCCCTGCCCCGAGGAGGAACGGCATGGCCCCGTGCTGTCTGGCGGCGGCATCGTGCAGCTTGTGCCCGAGCGCCTTGGGCATCCGCGGATGGAACCTCGCGAGAGAGGGAAAAATCCTGAGCAGCCGGAATCCCAGGACGATCATCACCGCGCTCGCCCCCATGATGAGGATGCCGTTCATGAAGGGGGAAAGCGCGAGCACCGAGCCGAATGCGCCGATAACCGCGCCGAAGAAGGTGTAGGAGGCGATCCTCCCCATGTTGAAGAAGATGTTCGGCCTGAATTTCTGCCAGCCAGTGAGCTCGGGATGGGCTTCATTGTGCCGCGCGACGACGGCGAGGAGCAGGCCGCCGGAAACCGCCAGGCACGTCGAGACCGCGGCAACGAGGCCGATCAGGAAGATGAAGCCGTAGCTCATGGTCTCTGACGTCTGCATCTGCGGCAGGATGTCAAACGCCTTCAGCAGGACATACGTGAGCAGGGTGATGCCGGCCATGAGGGCGATTTCCCCGTAATCGGGCTTTTCCGTCTGCCCCTTCTCGGCAAGGGAGTAGCCGTGTTCCCTGACAGCGCTTTCGATGTCTTCCCTTTTCGGGAGGCCGTCATAGGAAACCTTCGCCTTTCCCGTCCTGAAATTGACATGCGCCCCGGTGACGCCCGGGACTTTCTTCAGCTGCCGCTCCAGGAGGATCTCGCAGCTCGGGCAGTGCGTCCCCGCAATCCATATCTCCATTGTCTTTGCGTGGTCCATGGAGTCGGTATCCTATCCTGCGGTGATTTATCCTTGCCCTTATCCCTTGAGGTGGCAGCAGTACTGCTTCATGTGCCTGTCCATGATCATGAGGATTTTCCGGATGGTCTCCTTGTTGAGGGAATACACGCGCTCCCTGCCGTTCTGCCTCGCCTTCACGAAGCCGCACTCCTCCAGCCGCGCAAGGTTCTTGGACGCGGTGGGCTGCTTCATCTTAAGAGCGCTGCAGATCTGGGTGGCGTTCTTCTCCCCGTCGAGGAGCAGCATCATGATGTCTATGCGCATCTGGTTGGCGAGCGTGCCGAAGAACCTGCTGTAGGGGTGCCTGAGCTTCTGTTTCATGGTTAGTTTACATATGATGTAAATGGAATGTGTATATAAATCTTGCTGTGTTTTGCCCGGTGTAATCAGGATACGGTCGCGCTCCGCCGCACGCCACGACGGCGCTCTTTATCGCTTGATCCGGCCACGCTTCCCTTTCATCCCGCCCCAGCGGGCGAACAAGGCATAGATGACCATCCCTGCGGCCAGGAGCCCCGCCCCGTACGCGAAAATCCTCGGCTCAAAGAACCAGAGCATGCCGACGTTGAGCGCGATGCCCAGCAGGGCGAGAAGCGGGAGTTTCCCGACGGTGAAGGGGCTCCGGAACTCCCGCTTTGCCAGGGGTTCGCGGTAGCGCAGGGCAATGACCGCGGCGTTGATGAAGATATAGACGGAGAAGATCCCCAAATCGACAAGGTGCGCGAGGTCCCTGATGCCTCCCGCAAACAGCGCCGCGCTCGACAGGAGGAAGACGGAGCCGATCGCATACGGCGGAGTGCCGCGCGCTCCCACGAATCCGAAAAAAGACGGCAGCGCCTTGTTCGAGGCAAGGCCGTACAGCAGCCGCGATGCCACGATGAGGAGGATGAGCACGGTGTTGGACGTGGCGAAGAGCGCGATGACCGCAAGGACCCATGAGCTTCCGGGAATGGCCTGCTCCACGGCTTCTGCGAGAGGGGCCTTTGACTGCGCGAGCCGCTCCCATCCCACCAGCGAGACCGCGGCAACGGACACCAGGATATAGATGACTGTCGATATGGCCAATGACCACAGCAGTGCCTTGGGAATGGTCTTTCTCGGCTCCTTCACCTCCTCGGAGATGTTCACCAGGTTCTCGAAGCCGATGAAGGCGAAATAGACAACCGTCGTTGCCGCCATCACTCCTCCCCACCCAAACGGAGACGCGCTGACGGAAAGGTGGGGGACGACCCCGGTTTTCCCTATGAAGTAGGCCCCCAGGACAACCACTCCCACGAGGCCTGACACTTCCAGGAAGGAGGAAAGGTCATTGTACCGCGCGGAATCCTTCATGCCCAGCAGGTTGAGCAGGGACATCGCGAAGAGGAGCAGGAAAGCGATGAGCAGGAGGCTGCCCCCGAAGAGAAAACTCCAGTACCCGGCAAAGCCGAGCGCAACCACTCCCGCAGAGACGGTGGTGACGAACACCATGGTCCATTGCACCATGAAAGAGAGCCATGCCTTCCCGAAGGCGTGCTTGGTGTAGACATACTCCGCTGCCTCCTTCGGGTACAGGGACGCAAGCTCCGCGTAGCTGAGCCCCGTGCACGCGGCGATGATCGCCCCGATGAGGAACGAGAGCCAGAGCGCGCTGCCCGCGGTCGCCGCGCCCGCCCCGACAAGCGCATAGATGCCCGCTCCCAGTATGATGCCGATGCCGTAGAGCGTCGCCTCGAAAAGGCCGATGGTTCTCTTTAAGGTTTGTTTTGCCACCTTCTCCTCAGCGCATTTTCCCGGTCTTGAGCTTTTCCTCAGCCTCTTTCAGCTTCGTGATATCAAAATGGATGGAAAGGTACTTGACTGGCTTCCCCGTCTTGCCCAGCACTTCGGCGCGCGGCGCGGGAGGATTTCGAGCTTTTCCTTCGTCGGGCGGAGAATCTCGATCATGCGGCGCCCTCAATGCCTCTTCCTGTAGACGACAAACTCGAACTCCGGAAAATCCCGCCTTTCCTCAACGGCCCATTCCTTCTCGGTAAACTCCGGGAAGAACGTGTCCCCGGGGTAGTCTTTCCTGATGTACGAAAGCATCATGGTGTCCGCAAGGGCGAAGCTCTCCCTGGCGATCTGCGCCCCGCCGATGATGAAGATATCCCTGTGGTGCTTCTTCGCCATCTCAACGGCCTCGGGGACGCTTCCCGCGACCTCGCATCCGGGCACCTTCCCGGCGTTCCTGCTCACGACGATGTTCGGCCTGCCGGGCAGCGGGTGTCCGATGGACTCATAGGTCTTCCTTCCCATGATGATGGCGCCTCCCTTGGTGAGCTTCCTGAAATGGCTGAGCTCTTCGGGGATGTCCCACGGCAGCCTGCCGTCTTTCCCGATGACTTTCCCTTTTTTGGTCATGGCCACGACAATCGCAATCATGCTCACACTGCTCACACCGCGATGTCCATCTTGATGGACGGGTAGCTCTGGTAGCCCAGGAGCTCGGTATCCGGGTACTTCCAGTCAAAAATGCTGCTGAAATTGCTCGTCCTTATCCTCGGCAGCGGATACGCGCGGCACTCCCTGCCGAGCAGCTCCCTGGCGCCGTCCCTGTGGTTCTCGTAGATGTGCACATCCCCCAGGAATCCGACCAGTTTCCCCTCTTTCATGCCGGATTCGAGGGCCAGGAGGTGGAGCAGCAGGCCGTAGCTGGCGATGTTGAACGGCAGCCCGAGCATGGTGTCGACGGAGCGCTGGTTCCACAATACGTTCAGCTTATCCCCGATGACTACGACCTGAAACCCGTAATGGCAGGGCGGCAGGGCCATCTCGTGCAACGACATCGGGTTCCACGCGGAGACGAGCATCCTCCGGTCATTGGGATGTTCTTTGAGCTTCTTGACCACTTCCCTAAGCTGGTCAACTCCCTGATGGGAATAATCAGCATGCTGGTCCTTGTACGCTGCCCCGAAATGCCTCCACTGGAAGCCGTAGATTGCGCCGAGGTCGGGTTCTTCCAGCATCCTCTTCTGCGTCTCCGGGTCATGGCCGTACGGCACTTTCCCGGGGTTGCACCACTCGTCCCAGATGCGGTTATTTCTTTCCTGAAGCCATTTTTTATCCGTGATGCCCCTGATGAAGAACTCCAGTTCAGAGGCGATGAGGCGGAACGGCACCTTCTTGGTGGTGAGCAGCGGATAGCCTTTCGCCATGTCGTGCTCGAACTTCATGCCGGCTATCGTGAGGGCCCTGGTGCCCGTCCTGTTGGCCTTCCACTCGCCTTTTTCCAGAATGTCCCGCACGATGCGATGATACTCTTCCATGCGCCACCCGCATCAAAGGACGCCAAGACCTTATTTAAGAGTTTCTACTTCCTCGCTCTTGCCGGTCCGCCCGCCTTGTACGGCGTGAA
>DUHN01000026.1 GCA_013330825.1 Candidatus Woesearchaeota archaeon
TCCACCCCAAAAGCGGCGATGTTGCCCGAGGTGCAGTACTTCACTGTTGCCCTGGTGATTTCTTCCGTCCTGTCCATGACGACCTTGACGGGATTGACATTGTCGATGTGCAGCACATTCAGATGAGGGCAGTGCTTCCTGGTTTCCTTCAGCAAGTCAATGACATGGGGATAAGTATAGAAGCACGTCTGCTTGCCGTAACGGAAGAAGCGCGCGCCCATCCCGTAGAAGGCCTCCATCTCCACGAGGATATCCCCTTTCTCCCTGAACTCAACCTTGCTCTTCAAAGGTTCGGTGCAGAAGCTGCATTTGCCGATGTCGCACCCCCTCCCAGTCTCAATCTCAACCATACGATAATCGGGAATCTGCCTGAATATCTCCGCCCCTTTGATGGCATACTCTGCAACGTCCCCATAATCAAACTTGAACATCTGCGGCTCCACCCTGTCAAAAACAGTTTGGTCGTATTTCTCGAAGAACTTCCCTCCAAACATCTGCGTTCCGAAGACCGCGGGCCCGGTGAGGATTTTTTTGCAGGGCAAATCAGCAATCAATGGTATGAGCTCATGGAGGGTGCCTGGCACCGCAGAAAGATACTTGCCTGGAACGTGCACGCCAAGAACGACAACAAGCATATCGGTGTTTTGCAGAATCTCCCCGACATTGCCTGCATTTTTGGTGAGATTGTAGGTAAAAATGTCCGTCTTTTGCGATGGTTTTGGCTCTTTGAGCTTTGAGCCATATTTCTTGTAGAATCTTAAATCATCAATGGTCAAATAATGCACGGGCTCGTTCAAATAGCCGGCGATGTAGCGCGGATACGTTCCCAAATACGGAGGAACGCCCAATCCTGCGGCTTCATCAGTGTAGCAGTCAAGTATGGTGTATGCCATCAGGCGGTGAGGGGCAAAATGCCTTAAAATGGTTTTGATATGACAACATGGGCATCTAAGCGGAATTTCCCATTATAGCCGCCTCCGGCGGAGGAATCTAGGCGCGCCCTCCAGAGTTGCACCGGGCGCGCTTTGATTGTGCGCCCCATTACGGGCGCGAAAGGATGCGCCGCGCTGCAGCATTGGCACGGCGCGTAACTGTCTCCCGCAAAGCGGGTAATGAGAAAAGTAAAGCAGAATAAGACAGGGTAGGACAAAATAATCATCAAATTATCGAAATAATCCAAATCCAACAAGCAAAGTTTAAAAGCCATCAGCCACCAGTTCCCTTATGCTTAACGTGGTGGTGTGGGTGCTTCTCGGCATAGCCCTTCTTATAGCGCTCTTTCTCCTGCAGTTCTACCGCGACCCGAAAAGGGAGATTCCGCAGGGGAATGTTGTAGTCAGCCCGGCAGATGGCACAGTTATGAGGATTATCAGGACTTCAGAAAAGCTCATAACGGTAAAAAAAGGAGTTCTCGGGAAGATCAGGACACTGGCAAAAGGCATCAGCAATGACTGCTATGCCGTCTCGATTTTCATGTCGCCCATTGATGCGCACATCAACCGCGCCCCCATTGGAGGGAAAATCATTTCCGTGCAGCACACGAAAGGAACATTCTTCGCCGCTTATGACCTGGAAAAGTCCCTGATGAACGAGAAGAACGAAATCGTCATCAAAGGAAGCAGCATTAAAGTGAAAGTCATCCAGATTGCCGGATTCCTTGCCAGAAGGGTCATCTCCTCTGTCGAAAAAGGCCAGAAAGTGTCCAAAGGGCAGAAGATAGGCCAGATTGCATTGGGAAGCCAGGCAACCCTCATCATGCCCTCAATAGTGAAGATAGTCGTAAAAGAAGGTCAGCATGTGAAAGCCGGCTCGTCCGTCATCGCCGAGGTGAAGTGATGCTCGAACAGAGAGGCAGGTTCTCCCAGCGCCTCATCTTCCTACGCCTGCTGCTCGCCGCCATTTTCATCATCCTGATTGCCAAGGAAAAAGTTATGCTGTCCGCCTTCTTCTTCATCGTTGCCGGGCTTCTCGGATTCATTGAAGGGATAATCCAAAAAAGGACGCCTGCAATTTCCAGGCGGCGCAAGATGCTTGATTTTACTGCGGATAAGGTTTTGGTGAACGCGGCCGCAATAACCCTTGCCCTCAAAGATGTGGTTCCCTACTGGTTTCCAGCCATTCTCCTCGCCAGGGATGTGATGACTGTTGCGGGTGCCGCCATCATCCTCAAAAGGAACCAGGATGCCGAATTGAAGCCAACGATGATGGGCAAGATGGCGCTCTTCTTCCAATTCGTCGCGCTCATCCCCGCCATCCTCGGCTATGCGGACGACATTCTCCTCGTGCTTTCGGCCGCCATCACCATCATCTCCGGGGTCGAGGCGTTCCTCAGGTCAGAGTTCCGCCCGGTGAGGAGGAAGCGCGAGGCTGCGCAGTTCTCCATGGTGCGGATGATCAGGCTGCCGGACCTGTTCACGATGGGGAACGTGGCGTGCGGCATCCTCAGCATCATGTTCGCCATCAACGACCAGTATGGCTACGCCGCGGGGCTCATGCTCGGCGCGGCCGCGTTTGACTTCTTTGATGGCAAGGTCGCGCGGTGGGTGGGGCAGCAGCGCGAGTTCGGGAGGGAGCTCGACTCCCTGGCGGACACCATCTCCTTCGGCGTCGCGCCGGCGATCTTCGCCTTCAGCCTCATCCAGACCAAGCTCGCGATCATCGCCTTCACCATCTTCGTGTTCTGCGGCATCCTGAGGCTTGCGCGGTACAACATCACCTCCGACCGGACGGAGGGGTTCATCGGCATGCCCATCACCCTCAACGGCATCCTCATCCCCGTGGTGTATTTTGCGGGTCTTGATGCAAAATGGTATCCATACCTCTATCTCATTCTGGGGTTCCTGATGGTGTCCTCCATGAAGGTCAGGAAGTTCGGCGCCTGATGAACGAGAAGATGAAGAAGTAAGCTATGGAAAGGTAACAGCTTCCGATGAATACCCAGAGGGCGGCATAGCGGTAGACAAAACCAAGAAGAAAGCAGAATATCGAGATGTACCCCAGACCGACAGCAAGCTTTCCCAAGGGAGTCGATGAGGTGTCCTTGCTCCTGCTCACGTAAAGGAACTTGGATGCGGCGAAGAGAGCAGAGGTAAGCAGCATTACTCCAAAATAGAATCGGTCGATGTAGCCAAACAGTATAAGGACGAAAAAGGTGGCGGGCAGAATAAGCCAGTCTGTAAAGCTATCCAGTATTTCCCCGAGCTTTGTCCGTTGTCTGGTCAGGCTTGCTGAGATGCCGTCCAGCTTGTCCATGGCCACGATGAAGGTGAAGCAGACGAGCGCCCATGTGGTGTTGCCCCGGCTGATGAGCAGGACCAGTGGGATGAGGAGGAGCATCCTCATGAAGGTGATGGTATTTGGCACATTGATGATCTCATTGCCCGTGGCTTTCCTTATTCCGACGAGGTAGCCGATACCGGAGACAAGCGTGAGCACAACCGCAATGAGCATCAGCCAATAGACCAGGGGGGCGCCGATCAGCGCTGCGGTGATGGCGACAATCTGGCTTACGGTCTTGAGCTTGCCCAGCCAGCTGGCGGCGATGACGATGTCCCCTTTCACGATATACAGCCTGAGCGCGGTCAGGAGCACTTCCCGGATGATGATGATGAGGGCCATCCACCATTCCACCCCCCTTCCGATGAGAAGGACCAGGGCCGTGGAGATGAGGAGCTTGTCCGCAATAGGGTCGAGGAGCTTCCCGAAATCGGTCACCTGCCGGCGTTTCCGCGCAAGATAGCCGTCGATGAAGTCCGTCAGGGACAAGAGGAGGAACAGCGCGGCCGCAAGAAGGTGGGCATATCTCCAGGGGGAGAAAAAGAGCAGCACGAAGAGGGGGATGAGCGCTATGCGAAGGAGGGTGATGAGATTTGGCGCATTAAACATATGCATGGGCGGGAAGATGGCAACCTCCTTCTTAAATATTCTGGAATGGCGCAGGGCATACACCGCACAAATAAAAAAAATATTTAAAGCGGTGGGGGGGAGGCATGCATACTCATGGAGCTGTTGACGTTATCCCTGAAATGCATCTACCTCATGCTACCGGCCTATGCCGCGAACATGGCACCGGTGTGGTTCAAGAATGTGTTTTCGTGGATGGCCGTCCCCCTTGACCGCGGCGCCCTGTTCAGGGGAGAGCCGCTGTTCGGCAGCCACAAGACACTCAGGGGAGTGGTAACGGGGATCGTGCTGGCAATGGCTGTTGCTTTCGTCCAATACCTGCTCCGCGCCATCCCCTTTTTCCAGCAGGTATCCCTTGCTGATTACGGCCAATGGCTCGCGCTCGGCTTCCTTATGGGCAGCGGCGCGTTGATCGGGGACCTGATTAAGAGCTTCATCAAGAGACGGGTCGGTATCCAGCCGGGAAAGCCGTTCATCCCCTTTGACCAGATCGATTTCGTGGCGGGGGCGTTGCTGCTTTCTTATCCCCTCATACATCCGCCATGGGAAATCGTCGCAGCCTCCTTCGTCCTGAGCTTTGTCCTGCACATCGTGACCAACCATGTCGCGTTCTGGCTCAAGATACGGCAGGAGAAATGGTAGATTCAGGGGAGGGCGAGAATCGCGTACCCCAAAAGGGCGGCGATGGGGTAACCGATGTTGGCCCAGAGAAGCGGCAGGGGGCTTTCCCTGCTTTTCCTAAGCGCCAAGATGGGCTGCGTGGCGAAGAAGACGAAGGCGGCAGAGAGCAGGAAGAGGAAGAGCTGGGCATGGGTGGAGAGGAGAGCCGTGCCGAGACCGAGGCTTGCTGAATAAATCTCCGTTTTCCTTGTTATGAACATCTTTCTCCCAAGCCAGAAGACGATGAGGGGAAATCCCACGGCCACGCAGAACAATGCGATAGCCAGCGCACTTCTCCCGAGAATGACGAAGAGGGCGGCAACAGAAAGGGCAAAAAAGATGCTGGACTGGTGCGCAATGCGCACGGGTTTCCGCAACGGGCGCTGCTCTTCCGGCGCTATCCTCAGGAGGAGGTATCCGATGAGGATGCCTGAGGTGGGCAGCAGGACGGCCAGAAGGTAAGGAAGAGGCTGCATGTCACCGGCTCAGCTGGTCAATCATCTTTATCCTGCGGACGTGGCGCTCTTCCTTCCTGAAGGGGGTGGAAAGCCAGAGGGAGGCTGCCTTGAGCGCGTGGTCCTCAGTCATCAGGCGCGCGCCGATGGAAAGGATGTTCGCGTCATTGTGCGCCCGGGAGAGCTTAACGACATCGATATTCCTGCCCGTGTAGAGCGCCGCCCTCACTCCCGGTATCCTGTTGGCGGCGATGGCTTCCCCCTGCCCGGAGCCGCCGAAGATGATGCCCTTCACATGCGGGTGCCTTGCCACTTCCCTGGCGGCGGGGATGATGAACTCGGGATAATCGTCGTCGTCGTCGTAGGAATGCGCGCCCATGTCCTTCACGGCATACCTCCTCTTCAGGAGATGCTCCTTGACCTTCTCCTTGAGCTGGAATCCCGCGTGGTCGGCCGCAAGAACGATAGTGGGCTTCATGGGTCATGCAACGCCGAGCGCCTTTAAATCTTTTTCGAGGCCGGGCACCAGGTCGAACTGCGCGATGTCCTCCGGCAGCACCCAGCGGAATTCGGTGTTCTCGTGGCACAGCCGGACCTCATCAGAAGGGACGGTGCAGAGATAGCAGGCGACAATCCAGTGGCGCTGCTTTTCCCCATCGATGACCTCGACGAGATTGCCCTTCCTCTCTATGGCCCCTTTCAGTCCGGTCTCTTCCTCTATCTCCCGGAGTACCGTGTCCTCTGCGGCCTCGAATTCCTTCACATAGCCGGAGCAGAAGCTCCATTTGCCGGGATAGATGCGGTCATTCATTGATTTTCGGAGAAGGAGTATTCTTCCATCCCCATTCCGCACGATTCCGGTGACGACAAAGTAGGTTTTCATTGCGGAAAAGCCTCGCTTCGCTCGGGGCAACACCGACTCGCTCTTTGCTTCTGGCCTTGCCATCGACACATCCCCGGAGGGGGCATCCCCCTGTCGATTTGCTTCTGAAATTTCTGCATCGCTCGTGAATTGGTGCTGCCCCTTGCTTTTCCGCCATTGCCCATCAGTACCAACTTCCTCTCCACACGCTGTGCCCCCATTGGATGAGGAGGTCCACTCCCAGGCGGTCGACCTGCAGCGGGACATCGCAGGCGCCGTAGCACGAGCCCATCCAGATCAGCACCTTGGCCTCTGTCTGCTGCTCGATGGCCTTCTGTATCTCGTCAGCCCTCGGCTTGAGGCCGTCAGGGAGCTGGACGCAGACCAGCTTCGCGTTGTCCTTCTTGATGCGTGAGATGACTTTTCCCAGCTCGAGGTCGTAGGGGTCCATAAAGAAATTGGAATGAAGGCCATTTTAAAAACGTATAGGATTTTGTCGATGGACAAGGCCTATCTATGGAGAGGAAGTCTTTCATAGGCTGATGGCCTTGCCGTATGGTTGAAAATCCCATCGAGGATAGCTGCCAGACTTTTGAATGTCGTTGCAATAATCTCATTCGTTTGAGCATCCGTTTTCCCAATCCACTTTTTGATATGTGTATAGTGCGTATACTGGGCGAATCTGCCCCGCGATTGTTCTGTGGCGCACCTGCTGCTCAAGGATGGTGCCTCGGCGGGATAGGGCGTAAAGATGTCTATCTTTCCATTCAGGTTAATGTGCGCCTCATGCTCACCGACAAGAATGTCAAAGGTCTTGCCAGCCTCGTTTTTTTGTCTCTGATAACAACCCTCATATCTCTGAAGCATAGCAAATAATGGTGAATCTAAATAGTGATCAATATATTGTCGTGCGCTTTTTTTGCCTTCGTCAGTAAGGTATGCAGTTGTTCTGACATATATTTCCTGGCGTCTTTCCCCAAAGCTTGGGGTACCTTGGATAAAGTCAAAGCGAAACCCACGGACATAGTATTGGTCGCCAAGGATGAAATTATAGGGAAATGTTTCGTGGATGTGAATTCTTCCTATTGGATTGCCCTCCAAGTCATAGATTCTGCCCAATATATCCTTCCCATCATATGTGAAGGAATTTTTTAGCCTATCTATTTTTTTAGAAATGTCTTTCCTACCCGCAGAGTCGCTCAATACCTTCTTTTCCCTATCAAGCCGTCGTATTCGCCGTAAGGCTCTTGGGGGCTTTGAGGCCGGCCGTGAAACAGGCGCCACAGGAGATTGTATCATCAAGCTTTCAAGCGGCAATGCAGAATTATGGTGTACATTAGCCGCCATATGTTGATATTCAACATCATTATGTGTAGGTGCAGTTGGGTTATGTGCATGACCATCCCCGCCATGGACATGTACTCTATTCGCTTCCAAATGGGCTGCGCCCTCAAGGCGACGCTCCAGTTGGATTTCCGCCTGTCCATTGGAATGATGATCCGCTTGTTGGACCGAACCGATGGAATAATACCAGCTACCCATAAGTGTGAGGAGAAAAGCATTCTTTAAAATGATTTACATGAACAGCTCATCAAGCTCGAACGAGGAGAGGTCCCTCTTGTTGATGAGGCGGGCAAAGTTCTTCGTCGCCGAGCGCTTGCGCTGCTCCCTCATGTTCTCCAGCTCGATGTTCTCATCATCGAAAAATTCATCCATTGGTTCCATACCATCCACCTTGCTGCGGCGCGGCGGAATGCCCGCGCTGGGCAGCCCCAATCGCTCTGACTAAAACCTCCCCCTTTATCACTGCTGAGTAAGTAATTAATATATAAAGTTTTCGTTTGCCGGCGCAATTCATATTAATTTTCATTATTGAAAATAATTAAACCATGAACAGAGAAATGAACGGGGAAAGAGCGGCTCTGTCCCGAATCTCGCGGGANNGGAAAGAGCAATGAATATTTATAAGGCAGGAGATAACTGGCGGGCATGGCACGCTATTACCGCAAGCCGGCGAAGCAGCAGAAGCTCGCGAGAGAGCGCATTACCGAGCTGTTCTCGCAGGCCACTCTCAGGGCGCAGAAGCAGCCTGAATTGGCGAAGCGCTACGTCATCCTTGCGCGGAAAATCGGCATGAAGTACAAGGTGCGCATCCCTCCAGAGCTGCGCAGGAGGTTCTGCCGGCACTGCAATGCCTACTGGACATCGGCAAACTCGCGCATCAGGCTGCGCAAGGGCATGCTGGTGATGTACTGCCTGGAGTGCAGGCATTTCCGCCGGTTCAGGTATAAATAAATCCGGAATTTGGAATAACGGATACCGGCCGGAGCCGGCTGCAGTGATTACAGGATTGGCCTGAGTTTTTCAAGAAGTAATTCAAAAGTGGTGTATCCTGCCTTGGCATTAAAGTGGCCGGCATTCCTGAGCCTCACCAGATTGACGCCCAATTCCCCTGCCAATCTCTCGCCGTTGCCTATGCAGATCAAGGGGTCATCCTCCGAGTGGAACACCAGGAAATGCTTTGCGCTGTCCCTTATCTTTTCCCAGTTGAAGGGCTCTTTGAGGAACGGCTCGTCCGCCTTGTAATGCGCGATCGGCATGATTCCGAGCGGCGGCGCCACGAAGACCGCGGCCCTGATTTTTGTCGCGGCCTTTTCCAGCAGCCGGAGGAGAAAGGCGCAGCCGCCGCTGTGCGCAATGATGATGGTGCCAATGCCGACATATTCTTCATATTTTTCAAACGCTTCAAACCAATGCTCAGGATCCTGGTTCTCCGGCGTAGGGAATCGGGGAACGTGGACCAGATAGCCTTCATCCTCCAGCTTCCCCTTGAGCCAGGGAAACCAATTCTCTCCGGGATAACCGCCGGTGCCGTGGATGATGATTGCGCTTTTCATGATGGTGATTCCCCTATATGGATTATTAAGGGTTTCTGCCGGCGTCGATGACAGGGCGACGTGCGTGGCTTTGCAGAAAACTCCGCTTCG
>DUHN01000009.1 GCA_013330825.1 Candidatus Woesearchaeota archaeon
ATCAATACTCCTCCAGCGCCTTGATCTCCAGGTCATCCTCCTTCAGCGAGACGATGGCCTCGAAGAACTGCTTCGCGAACTGCGCGTTGGTGATGAGGGGGATGTTGAAGTCCACGGCCTTCCTGCGGATGAGGTAGTCGTTCGTCAGCTCCTCGCGCTCCAGCGACTTGGGGATGTTGATGACAAGGTCGAGCCTCTTCCCGGCAAGATAGGTGAGGGCATTAGGCTCCTGCGGCTCATTCGGCCAGTGCAGCACGGTGGACGGGACCCCATTCTCCGCGAGAAAGTCATGCGTGCCCTGCGTGGCGTAAAGGGTGTAGCCTGCTTCCTGCACCTTCCGCACGCTGCCGAGGAGGTATGCCTTGCTCCTGACAGGCCCCGTCGAAAGGAATATGCCTTTCTCCTTCGCCGGAATCTTGTACCCGACGCTGAGCAGGGACTTCAGGAACGCCTCCTTGAGGTCCATGCCCAGGCATCCCACTTCCCCGGTGGAGGCCATCTCCACGCTCAATACCGGGTCGGCCCCCTTCAGCCGCGAGAAGGAGAACTGCGGCGCCTTCACGCCGACATGGTCCAGATCAACCGTCGAGTATGTTCCCGAGATGCTCTTCCCCAGCATGGCCCTGGAGGCCAGCTCGATGAAGTTGTATCCGGTGACCTTGCTCACGAACGGGAAGCTCCGGGAAGCGCGCACGTTGCACTCAATGACCTTTATGTCGTTGTCCTTGGCGATGAACTGGATGTTGAACGGCCCGGTGATGGAAAGCCCCTTGGCGATCTTTTTGGCCACTTCCTTCATGCGCCTCACGGTCTCCATGTAGGTGTAATAAGGGGGCAGCACCATGGTCGCATCCCCTGAATGCACGCCCGCGTTCTCGATGTGCTCGGAGACGGCGTAGATCTTCACCTCCCCCTGCTGGGCTACGGCGTCGATCTCGATCTCCTTCGCGTCCATGATGTACTTGGACACCACGACGGGAAATTCCCTGGAGACTTCCGCGGCCTTCTGCAGGTATTCCTCCAGGCGCTGCTCGTCAGCGGCGACGCTCATCGCCGCTCCGGAGAGGACATAGCTCGGCCGGATGAGGACGGGATAGCCGGCAGACGAGGCAAATCTCTTGGCCTCCTGGATGGAGCTGGCCTCGGTCCATGCCGGCTGGTCGATGCCGAGATCATCGCACAGCTTCGAGAACTTGTGCCTATTCTCCGCCTTGTCGATGTCCACCGGTGAGGTGCCCCAGATGCGCAGCCCCGCCCTGTGGCAGCGCATCGCCAGCCTGTTGGGGATCTGGCCGCCCATGGAAATCACCACCCCTTCAGGCTGCTCCTTGTCATAGATGTCCAGCAGGCGCTCGAACGAGAGCTCGTCGAAGTACAGCCGGTCGCAGATGTCGTAGTCGGTCGAGACCGTTTCCGGGTTGCAGTTCAGCATGATGGTGTGGTAGCCTTCCGCCTTCAGCGTGAACACGGTGTTGACCGCGCACCAGTCGAACTCCACCGAGGAGCCGATGCTGTACGGCCCCCCGCCGAGCACAAGGGCTTTCTTCCCGTCCCCTGGAGCGACGTCATCCTCGTCGCCGGAATACGTGAGGTAGAGGTAGTTGGTCCTGGCCGGGAACTCGCCCGCAAGGGTGTCGATCTGCTTGACGGAAGGGATGATGCCCCTCGTCTTCCTCAGCGCCCGTATCGCGAGCATGTTGTCGTTCATGTCGCCTTCCCTGCACACGGCCCGCGCGATCTGGAAGTCCGAGAAGCCGGACGTCTTGGCCTCCTTCAGCAGGGGAGCATCCAACGATGCAGGGGAATGCCGCTCCAATGCCTTCTCGACGTCGATGATGTGCCTTATCTTGTGCAGGAACCAGCAGTCAATCCTCGTCAGGGAATGGATCTTCTCGACCGTGTAGCCCTGCCGGAACGCCTCGGCGATGGCCAGCATGCGCTTGTCCGTGGGGTTCTTCAGCTCCTGGTCGATGTTCCCGATGGAGACCTTGTTCGCGGTCAGGCCGTGCAGGCCGATGGAGAGCATGCGCATGGCCTTCTGGAGGACCTCCTCGAACGTCCGGCCGATGGCCATCACCTCTCCCACGGATTTCATCTCCGAGCCGATCTCCGTCGAGACGTTGCGGAACTTCTTGAGGTCCCAGCGCGGGTACTTGAGGACGATGTAGTCGAGCGCGGGCTCGAAGCAGGCCGAGGTGACCTTGGTGATGGAGTTCTTGATGTCCGGCAGCGCATGGCCGAGTCCGAGCTTTGCCGCGACGAACGCGAGCGGGTAGCCCGTGGCCTTCGACGCGAGGGCCGAACTCCTTGAGAGGCGCGCGTTGACCTCGATGATCCGATAGTCTTCCGAGTGCGGGTCAAGCGCGTACTGGATGTTGCACTCCCCCACGATGCCAAGGTGCCTGATGAGCCTGATGGCGATCTCCCGCAGCCGGTGGTATTCCCGGTTGGTGAGGGTCTGTGACGGCGCAACCACGATGCTCTCCCCGGTGTGGATGCCCATGGGATCGACGTTCTCCATGTTGCACACGGTGATGCAGTTGTCGCAGGAGTCGCGCACGACCTCGTATTCCACCTCCTTCCAGCCGCCGAGGTATTCCTCAACGAGGATCTGGGGCGAATGGGAGAACGCCTTCGCGGCGAGCGCCTTCATCCCCTCCCCGTCCCGCGCCACGCCGCTCCCCAGGCCCCCAAGCGCGTACGCCGCCCGGATCATGACCGGATAGCCGATTTTCCCGGCCGCCCTAAGTGCCGCCTCTGCGGATGTCACGGCCTCGCTTTGCGGAGTGAGGAGGCCGATGGAACGCAGCGCATTGGCAAAGAGCTCACGGTCCTCCGTCAGCTTGATGGCGGAAACCGGCGTGCCAAGGACCCTGACGTTGTGCTTTTCCAGGATGCCCGTCTCCTCCAGTCTCACGCCGCAGTTCAATGCGGTCTGCCCGCCGAAGCTCAGGAAGATCGCGTCCGGCTTCTCCTTCCTGATGATCCTCTCGACGAAATGAGGGGTCACGGGCAGCAGGTAGGTCTTGTCGGCCATGCCTTTCGACGTCTGGATGGTCGCGATATTGGGATTCACGAGGACTGTCTTGATCCCCTCTTCCCTCAGGGCCTTGAGGCACTGGCTGCCGGAATAGTCAAACTCGCCCGCTTCCCCTATCTTGAGCGAGCCAGAGCCCAACACGAGGACTTTTTTTGGTTTGTTCATGTTCCCGTCAGTTTCAAAAATCCCTTACGATTTCTCTGCGGAAGGCGAAAGCAGATGTGGGCACATCCGCAGGGAACAATCCAGCAATTTTAGCATGTGTTAGCTTTCCCCCGGGCCCCGCAAATACTTCTGCACGTCAAGGATGGTGGTGATGGCAGGAAACCTCTCCGCTGCGGCGTCCAGCTCCCCGAAGTACAGCGCCGTCATGCCCGCGGCCTTCGCCCCTTCGAGATGGCTGGGATGGGTGCTGATGAAGATGCAGTCTCTCGCACGCATCCCCAGCTTGCCCAGGATGGCCTGGTAGGACTCCTCGTCCGGCATCCTTGATTTGGCCTTGTCCGAAACAACAATCGCGGCGAACTGCCTGGTGAGGTTATCCTGGTCGAGCAGATGCTCCACCCACCTACCCACATAGTTGGCGATGACGGCAAACTTCACCTTCTGCGGGAATGCCCTCTTGATCTCAGAGATGTGCATCCCCATCTCCTTGTAGCGGAGCCGCTCCCCCTTCATGTACTCGTTGTCCTCCGCGCCCGTGACCTGCTTCTCGCACACCTGCGCCAGCTTGCTGTAGTACTCCCCGAGCGTCATCTTCCCCTCCGTGAGGTGGAGGAACGCATTTTTCCATATATCCATGAATTCCCTGCTCCATTGCTCCCTGAACAGGGCGGCGGCCCGCTTGCTCCTCATCTCATAGGCGTGCGTGGAATCCACCACAACGCCGTCGTAATCAATGATCACTGCTTTCATGGTCCCACCATCCTCATAAAGTCATCGAAAAGGATTTCCGCATCGACTGGCCCCGGCCGCGCTTCCGGATGGAACTGCACGCTCCTGAACGGCTTGGTCCTGTGCCTGATCCCCTCATTGGTCCCGTCATTCGCATTGATGAAATACTCTTCCCATTGGCCGTCGAGCGACTTCATATCCACGGCGAACCCGTGGTTCTGGGTCGTGATGAAGCACCTCTTTGTCCCTTGCTGGATGCACGGCTGGTTCTGGCTGCGGTGGCCGTACTTGAGCTTGTAGGTGTCCCCGCCGGCGGCCAGCGCGAGGATCTGGTTGCCGAGGCACACGCCGAAGATCGGCTTGCCGACCTCAAGTGCCTTCTTCGTGTGGGCGATGGCCTTCGTGCACATCTTCGGGTCCCCCGGGCCGTTCGAGATGAACAGGCCGTCGTACTGCTCCTTCGTGAAATCGTAGTCATAGGGGACGCGGAGCACCGTCGCCCCCCGCTGGGTGAGGCACGTCACCATGTTGTTCTTCATGCCGCAGTCCACCAGGATGATTCTCGGGGATTTCCCGCCGCTTTTCCCGATGGCATTGAGCGGATGGCCCTCAACCGGCGCATAGCGGACAGGTTTCCCGATGGACACCTGCGCCACGAGGTCGTCGGCATTGGGATCATAGAACTCCACGTCTTTCCCGATAACGACCTTGCCGAGCATCGCCCCCTTCTCCCGGAGCATCTTCGTCAGCCGGCGCGTGTCGATGCCATACAGCGCGGGGACGCCTTCGCCCTTCAGCCAGTCGGAGAGGCTGCGCCCGGCATTCCAGTGGCTGTAGTGCTGGGAGTATTCAGAGACGATGAGGGCGGAGATGCGTATCCCGCCTGACTCGAAGTTCACGTCGATCCCGTTCTCTTCTTTTGGGGCGGGGACGCCGTAGTTGCCGATGAGCGGATACGTCAATGCCAGAATCTGCCCCTTGTAGCTGGGATCGGTCATGGCCTCGGGATAGCCCACCATGCCGGTGTTGAACACCACTTCACCCGCTATGGAATGCTCCGCGCCGAAAGAAATGCCCCTGAACTCTGTACCGTCTGAAAGAACCAGCTTGCCGTCCACCCACATATTAAAAAAAAGTGAAGGCAGGGACGTGTTAATAAAGGTTGCGGTCAAGCCTTTCAATACTGCAATGATAAGCAAAAATCCATGGCGCTGGCAGTGATGGTGCTACGGTCTCCACCTCAATCCCCGACTCTGTCCCGAATCTCGCGGGAGCTGCGAGTGAGCTCGCCTCGCTCGCTCACAACTCAGGGCTCGGGCAGCGCCGGGCTCGCTCTTTAATATCACAATGGAATATGTGGTTCCCTCCTGTCAGCCTTTTCTTTCCCCCTCCCTACGGTCGGGTAAAGAAACACGCGGACGGAGTCCGGTGTCCTGGAAATCCTTGATTTCCATGAACCCCCGGGAAAAGAAAATGCTCCGCGAAGCATTTCTTTTGGTCAAGCTTTTCTTNNAGGCGAGTCGTAAGAAAAGGTTGGGAGCTTCCCCTTCCACATCCGCTGTTGCAGCTGCCGATACGCTCACGGAAGAGGCGCTGCCTCCATTCGGGACAGAGCTTCAATCCCCAACAAATTTATAAAGAAGGAATGGGCAGGAAGGCAGGTTTCGCGATTGGGTGTCATGGCGAGAAGCACTATGCAGCAAAAGAGGTTGGCGTTGACAAGCATGGCTCGCATGGGCATCGCCATCCTTGTTCTCATGATTTTTTTCAGCGGCGTCTCCTGGGGTGGTGGCGGAGGAGGCGGTGGCGGAGGAGGCGGTGGCGGAGGGGGTGGAGGAGAGGTGGGCTGTTCCGGGAACAACGGGCAGGCGTGTGGCTACTGCGGCCATTACGATTGCGGAGGCAGTTGCACCGGGCAGGGATCGTGCAGCCCAGGCCAGGTGGAGTACGGCAGCAGCTGCGGGAACTGCGGCACCTTGACAAGGACGTGCTCAAGCGGCTGCTCATGGGGAAGCTGGCAATGCGCCAACGAGGGTCTATGCGCCCCAAACAGCACCCAATGTTCCGGAAGCAGTTATCAACGCTGCTCTTCAGGATGCGCATGGCAGAACGCAGGGACTGATGCGGACAGCGATGGCACGGACTACGAATGCGGCGACTCGCTCTGCGAC
>DUHN01000028.1 GCA_013330825.1 Candidatus Woesearchaeota archaeon
GTCTCTCCGCTGCCCGTGAGGTTGGTGCCGTTGTACACCAATTTCCATGTTTCGGACGCATTGGTCACCGCCTTGCTCTCCGCCAGGAACGCATGGACTTCCCGGTTGGGCACGATGCGCTCCACGTCGGGATCATCGGCCAGCTTCGCCAGCCCTTCCGCGCTCACGGTGCCGCTGAAGGCGTTGATGGTGAGGTATTTCCTCTTGAGCAGGAGATCCGGGGCAGAGAGCGGCTGCGACGCGATTCCCGCCCTTCTCTTTGGTGTGATGTCCTGCTGGCCTGCATTGCGGTAGGAAAGCCGGGACAGCACCGCATCCTGCCGGGAAGCGATCGTCCGGATGCGCTCTTCCTGCTTTTCNNTTCTCACCCCCCAATCGAACGGCACCAGCCCTGACACCGTTCTGCGGCGGCGCATCCTTCAGGATGACGATGACGTTCGCCTCCCCCTGCTCGGAGAGACTCTCCATGACCTCCTCTCCGATTTTTTCTGAGGGGGCATGCAGGAGAGGTTGCGATGATTCATCAGGAGGACTGTTCCCTTCGAGCGGCGCGCTCCATGCCAGCATAGCAAAGAGCAGGAACACTCCGACAAGAACAAGGACAGCACCGTCTTTCCTCATGGCCCCCCAGTCATATTCTTATTTTATAAAGGTTATGAAGGGAAAGGCTCAGGTGAAAGCCTCGCTCACGCTCGGGGCAGCATCGGCTCAACTCCAACCTCGTGGAAACGAAGTTTCCGTTGGAAATGCCCGCGTGTAGCGGGCTCCTTTTTGGTGAAGCTTTTTGGCCGCGTACTGAAGGGAAGCGTGTCAAAAAGATTCGGGGCGTCCCCCTTGTCGAACCGCTTTTGTTATGGGCGATACCGCTCACGAATTGATGCTGCCCTCCACTTTCTACTGAGCCGAAGGGAAAAGTTGCCCTGCTGTCTGAAAAAGCAACACATATAAACGATGCCCATCAAAATCCCTGCATGAAAACGGGCGCAGCATTCCTCTTCTTCCTCTTCGCCTTGGCCCTGGGGGTCTCTGCCGAGTGCACCATTCCAGCTGACGGCCTCGTCCTGGGATCATCGACAACGCTTTGCCCGGGCAATTACTCGGTCTCTGGGATGATGGTGGAAGGAACAAACATCGATCTGTCCTGCCAGGGAACAGTGCTGGAAGGCAGCGGGGAAGGGGTGGGCATCGCGGTGCTGGACAGCTATGGAGTGAGCATACGGGACTGCACGCTCCGGAACTATGAGATAGGGATAGGCGTCCGCAATTCAGCCTCCGTCTCGCTCACGGGGAACACCCTCGGCAGCAGCAAATTCGGGGTGGCGGTGATGGGCAGCGGGGGGATCGATGCGCAAAACAACACCTTCCTCGGCACGCTGACGGAGAGGATGATTACTGTTCCGGAGGAGGAAAGCATGGCTGCCCCGGAAACGGGAGAGGAAACTGCATCAGCGCAGGTGAGCGGGCAGGATGCGCGAGCCCAAGAGCCCGGCACCATCGCCGCACCAGCTCCGGGGGAGAAGGAAGAACCCCCTGCGCCGCGCAAACGCCCCGTGCCCACTGCGCCCGCCATCATCATCGCCGCCATATTGATCCTCGGCGTGCTGGTCGAAGGGTACAAGAGGACAAAGAAATAGCCTATCCCTGCCTGTTCAGCGCGTGCCACGCGGCGCCGCGCACGCCCAAGCCGGTGTGTTTCACCACAAAGAGGGGGATTTTGGCGAGCAGCGGCTTCAGCTCCGCCGCGTTCTCCCATTCCTGCCTGAATTCCCGGGAGGAAAAGATGTCCGGGTTCTTGGCGGCAATGCCTCCTCTGATGTACAGGCCCCCGTACGGAAGCGCGGACGCCGCCGTCGTGCGCGCGAACCGGGCATAGAAGCGCGTGAAAAGGGAAAATGCCTCTTTGCAGAGCCTGTCCTTCTTCCGGTAGGCCGCGACAAGGGACGCCTTGTCCGATGCCGCCCGTATCTCCCTGTTGACGAGCAGCTCAGGCGGCGAAAGCGCCTGTTTTCTTTTGCTGACGGCGAAATCATACAGGGTGGCGATGCCCCTTCCGGAGAGCGCTTCCTCCCAGCACACCATCCTCATTTTTTTCGTCTTCCTGATGAACTGGAGCAGCGCGTATTCCTCGTCATCGGCGACGGGAAGCGGCGCATGCCCTTCCTCCGAGCGCAGGGCGGCATACCTGCCCGTCCCCGCGTCGTAGTGGAGCAACGCCTTTCCCAGCCCGGTGCCGGCGCCGATCACCGCCATGGGCGCGTTCTTCCTTGGCTTGTTCCGCGTCAGCGGGATGATGTCCCGCGATGATGCCGTCAGGATGCCATAGGCGGCAGCCTCGAAGTCATTGATGAGCCTCACGTTGCTTATGCCCAGGGCTTTTTGGATCTCCCGGACAGAGAGGGTGCAGGGCGCATTGGTGAGCCGCACCTTGCCGCCCTCGACAGGGCCGGCGACGCCGAAGCAGGCCGCGGTGATGGCTATGCCGCGCCCTTTCGCGTCCTGCGCCGCCTTCGCAAGCAGGAGGCGGAGGTTGGTTTCCCCAGTGCCGGAAGAGAACGTCATCACCGGCCTAAGGCTGGGGGAGAAGATGCCGATGGTGGCGGTGGTGCCGCCGATGTCCGCCCCGAGGACACAGGAAAGCGCGCCTCTCATCCCGCAACGACCTCCTGCAGGACGGTGTATGCCTTCATGGAATCCCTCTTGTGGATGATAACCGTGAGCTCCGTGATGGTGGAGACGATCTCGTAGATGTTGATGCTCTCCCACGCCAGCCTGCGCACGGCGGAGAAGATGACGCCGGGGGTCGTGAGGAAATCCTTGGAGGAGAAGCGCAGGGTGATGGCCACGAGGTCCTGCTGCTTCGTGAGGACGGACTCTCCCTTGAGGAATCCCATCAGCCGCTCCCGGTATTTCTCGTTGGTGATGATGCACGCCTCGTTGTTGCCGAGGATGACATTGAAGACGTCCCCATGCTCGACGTCCACCATCTTGTAGAGGTCCTTGATCTTGGTCGAGAAGACGGGTGTCTTGAGGACATTGATATCGATGATGTTGGTGCGCATGAGGATCTCTCCCGGAAGGCGCCTGCCCTCGAGCCTCTTCGTTGTCTTGGAGAGCCCGTCCGCGTACCTGCGCAGCGCCATCACGACGGCCGCGTCCTTGACCGGGCTGCCGAACTCCTTCTCTATCTCCGGCTTGATGAGCGCGGCAAGGTTGCCGTAGCTCACCAGGTCCTTGGCCATCGCCTCGAGGAGGAACTCGTTCTGCTGCACTGCCCTCTTGACGAGATGCGCGACGGTGACCATGTGCCTTGCGTCCTTGGGACCATTGATTTTCAAAATGTTATTATTGTAACGGAATGTTTAAATAATATATAAATCTTCCGCTTCCCATGGGAAGAAAGCGCCTGGCGGAAGGGCCGGTGAAGGGCAGGGAGGACAGCCTCGTGCTGGAGGCCATGGACTGCAACAATTCCGCGGAAGAGATGGGGATGAAGTAAGGGAAGGGACTGGGTGGTATTGAAAATTCTCGCTCACGCCCGGGCAGCACCGGTTCGCTCATTGATTGAGACTTTGATGGGCGGCCCCTTCCCGTAGGGAGCCTCCCCTTCCGCCCCGCTTGTCCAACGGATGATGCCGCTCACAAATTGGTGCTGCCTGCACTTCTCAATATCGCTAGGGACTGGCAACATTTAAAAGTCGTACTGCATTACCCGGGCAAGTGGTTGGGAAAAATGATTGATATGAAAGCTGGGGGGATGAAGAGCCTCATCATTCCTCTTTGCGTTTTTCCAAAAAACCTTATGAATGCACAGCAGCATTCCGATCTTACTACTCTTATGAGGGAATCAAATCCGCACTTTGCAGGGTTTCACGGCACTGTGGGCTTTCCTGACCTTTATGCCCTGACGAGAAGCGCCATGGAGGCTGCATACCTCCCCCATCAGCGGGACATAACCTACCATAGCCAATTAACAGCCCTTGCTTCCTTGGAGAAATTTGACAAGGAGCGTGAACGCCTTACCCACCCGACAGATGCGGGGGAGCCGCGGCTCGTGCACAACGGGGGAGTGGGGGTCGTCATTGAGGTAGGGGTGCTTGGAGAGGGCGGCTATGCCATCCCGTCATACCCCACGCCCGGTCCAGTCCTCTACACTAATGGGGCACATTGAGGCAATTTTAACAATTCTTCTTCTTTTTGTTATCTAAATAACAATATGTTTAAAATATGCGCAATTCTCCGTCCGCCAGAAGGACAACGCAAAGCAGTATGATAGAGAAATCACCATGCGCATCGCACTGATTGGCTACGGGAAGATGGGAAGGGAGATCGAGGCTGTCGCCACGCAGCGCGGCCACTCCGTCGTCCGCATAGACCCCAATACGCCAGAGGCGGACTACCGGGCAGTCTCGAAGGATGCGCTGAAGGGAGCGGATGTCGCGATCGACTTCACCCTGCCATCCGCGGTGGTGGACAACATCAAGGCGGTCGCGTCCTGCGGCGTGGACATGGTCGTCGGAACCACCGGATGGTATGAGCGCATGGACGAAGTGGCCGGCATCGCGAAGAAGGGCGGCATCGGCCTCATCTGGAGCGGGAACTTCTCCATCGGCATGAACGTCTTCTTCGAGCTGGTGAGGCATGGCGCAAGGCTCATGGACAGGCTGGACGCGTACGACGTGCTGGTGCACGAGACCCATCACGCGAAGAAAGCGGACTCCCCTTCCGGAACGGCCGAGATGCTCGGGAAGATCCTGCTGGACAGCATGTCCAGGAAGACGGCGCTGGCGAGGGACCGCCTGGACAGGCCCATTGCGGAGAACGAGATCCATCTCACCTCGACGCGCGGCGGCCATATCCCCGGCATCCATGAAGTGATGTTCGACTCTCCCGCTGACACCATTGAGCTGAAGCACACCGCCCGCTCCAGGGCGGGATTCGCTTTCGGGGCGGTGCTCGCTGCGGAGTTCATCAGGGGAAGGAAGGGCATGCACACGGCGGATGACCTGATGGCATCCCTCCTGGAGGCCAGCCAATGACGATGATGACGATGTTCAAGGGAGCATACACGGCGCTGGTGACCCCGTTCGCCGCGGACGGCAGCATCGACGAGCAGGCCCTGCGGAAGCTGGTCGAGGCGCAGATAGCCGGAGGCATAGACGGCATCGTGCCCTGCGGCACGACAGGGGAAAGCCCCACCATCACGGTCGAGGAGCAGGAGCGCATCTTCCGCATAGCGGTGTCGCAGGCCAAGGGAAGGTGCACGGTCATCGCGGGGGCGGGGGCCAACTCCACCGAGGAGGCAATCAGGCTCACCCAATATGCCAAGGACGCGGGATGCGACGCCACCCTTCATGTCTCGCCCTATTACAACAAGCCCACCCAGGAAGGGCTCTTCCGCCACTTCAGGGCGGTCGCGGATGCCGTGGACATCCCCATCATCCTCTACAACATCAAGGGCAGGACAGCCGTCAACATAGAAACAGAGACGCTCCTGCGCCTCTCCGCGGTGAAGAACATCGCCGGGGTCAAGGAAGCGTCAGGGGACATCAGCCAGATCATGGACGTCATCGGATCGGTGCCGCAGGGATTCACCGTGCTCTCGGGGGACGACAACCTGACATTCCCCCTCATGGCACTCGGCGGCCACGGCGTCGTCTCTGTGGCGAGCAACCTCGTTCCCGGGGAGGTTTCGCAGATGGTGCACGCCATGCTGAAGAAGGACGTGGAGAAGGCACGCGCGCTCCATTACCGGCTCCTCCCGCTCTTCAAGGCCATCTTCATCGAGACCAATCCCATCCCCATCAAGGCAGCCATGGCGATGAAGGGGATGATCGAAGAGACGTACCGGCTGCCATTGTGCGAGATGCAGCCCAAAAACCGGGAGCGGCTGAAGGCTGCCCTTGGCAAACTCGGCATTCTTTAGGGCCGCAAACATTTATTAACGCCTCGTTTCGCCTTTTCACCGGCAGGTCCTATCCGTTCAAAGTAGGATCATCACAGGTGCATCAGGTGCATCATGAACCAAGACACTAGCAATCTCATCGGATTGGCAGAGAAGTACGGCACTCCCCTGTACGTCTATGACGGGGAACTGATCCGTCAACGATATAGGGAACTCCATACGTTCATCTCCTGGCCGAAACTGCGCATCTATTATGCGATGAAGGCCAACGCCAACGTCCGGATACTGAAGCTCCTCGGAAAAGAGGGGGCAGGCCTGGACACGGTGAGCCCCGCAGAGGTTTTGCTGGGACTCAGGGCAGGATTCGCGCCGGAAAGGATGCTCTACACCGCAAACAACATGACGGACGGGGAGATCAGGGAAGTCCGGAAGACCGGCGTGCTGATGAATTTTGAATCCCTTGTCCATCTCGAGAAGTTCGGCAGCATGTTCCCGGGCTCAGAGGTATGCGTGCGGCTGAACCCAGACGTGATGGCGGGATATTTCGACAAGATCAAGACCGGCGGGGCGCTCACCAAGTTCGGGATTCTCCTGCAGGACATCCCCCAGGTGCTGGACATCGCGCAGCGCCATCGCCTGAACATAGTGGGCATCCATGAGCACACGGGAAGCGGCATCAACAATTCTGATGCGGTCCTGCAAAGCATGAGGAACATCCTCGACGCGATAATCCCGGAAGCGTTCCCAGGGCTCAGGTTCGTGGATTTCGGAGGGGGCTTCGGCGTCCCGTACAAGCCGGATGACAGGAGGATAGACTACGCAACGTTCGGCAGGCACATCACGGACATCTTCTCGGCATTCTGCAGGCGCTATGGAAAAGAGCTGGAGCTGTGCTTCGAGCCGGGAAAATACATCGTGGCGGAAGCCGGCACGTTCCTCGTCCAGGTGAACAACCTCAAGGACAACCGCGGACGGCTCATCGCCGGGGTCAACTCAGGCTTCCCCCAGCTCATCAGGCCGATGTTCTACGGGGCATATCATCATATGGACAATCTCTCCAACCCCGGCGGGAAAAGGAACGTGTATGACATCGTGGGGAACATCTGCGAGACCGGCGACCGCTTCGCGGAGCAGCGTGAGTTGCCCGAGATCCGCATCGGCGATTATCTTGCGATCAGGAATGCGGGAGCCTACTGCTACGCCATGGGCGGAGTCTACAACCTCAGGCCAATGCCGTCGGAAGTGATCGTGGAGAACGGCAAAGACCGGCTGGCGCGCAGGGGCCTCACGAACAGCGAGCTTGTTGAGCAGATGATGGGGGAAAGCGCATGAAGCTCCGGTTCGCCAAGATGGAGGGGACGGGGAACGATTATGTCTACGTGGATTGCGTCAATGAGCCAGCCGAACGGCTTGGCGACCTGCCGCAGCTCAGCAGGCGCCTCAGCGACCGCCACTTCGGCATCGGCAGCGACGGCCTCATCCTCATCCTGCCGTCAAAGAAGGCGGACTTCAGGATGCGCATGTTCAACGCGGACGGCTCCGAGGGGGAGATGTGCGGCAACGGCATCCGATGCTTCGCGAAATACGTGCACGACAGAAAGCTAACGAGCAAGGATTCCCTTACGGTTGAAACAAAAGGAGGGATAAAGGAACTCGAGCTTTTTGTCAAAAGCGGAAAAACCATGAAGATTAAGGTTGACATGGGTGAGCCTGTGTTGGAGGGTAAAAAGATTCCCTCAACCATATCAAAGAAGCAGGTTGTAGGGGAACCTCTAAATATAGAGGGAAAGAAGGTGGAGATGACGCTCGTGAACATGGGGAATCCCCATTGCGTCATTTTTGTTAATAAGGTTACTGATAGCTTAGTGCATGGCATTGGGCCAAAAATCGAGAAGCATCCCCTCTTTCCGAAACGAATTAATGTGGAGTTCATAACGGTAAGGAACAGGAAGGAAGTGGACATGCGGGTCTGGGAGCGCGGCTCCGGGGAAACGCTGGCCTGCGGCACCGGCGCATCGGCTGCCTGCGTGGCCGGTGTCCTGAACGCTCTCACGGATCGCAAGGTCACCATCCACCTGCTTGGCGGGGACCTCCAACTGGAGTGGGGAACGGACAATCATGTGTACATGACCGGCCCGGCAGAGATGGTCTTTGAGGGCGAGATAGATATCTGAAACACCATGGCCAAACGAAACCCCCATCTCGCAAAACTGCAATCCGGCTATCTCTTCCCCGAGATAAACAGGAGGAAGAAGGAATTCCTGGCAGCGCATCCACAGGCGAAGCTCATCAGCCTGGGCATTGGCGATACCACGCAACCGATTGCCCCCCCTATCATCAAAGGGATTGTTCAGGCAGTGAAACGGCTCGGGAAACGGGATACCTATACCGGCTACGGCGATGAGCAGGGCATCACGGAGCTCCGGGAGAGGATAGCTTCGGTGCTGTATCATGGAAGGGTGAAGGGAGAGGAGGTCTTCGTCTCCGACGGTGCGAAGCCTGACACCGGAAGGCTGCAGATGCTCTTCGGCAGCGACACCGTGATGGCGGTGCAGGATCCCTCATACCCGGTCTATGTGGACAGCAGCGTCATGATGGGACAGACCGGGCCGCTTAGCTCAAAGACATCCCAATTCAAGGGCATCGCGTATCTTCCGTGCACTCCGGACAATGGGTTTTTCCCTTCCCTTGGGAACGCTAAGGATGCAGGCGTCATCTTCTTCTGCTCGCCGAACAACCCCACCGGGGCCGTGGCCACCAGGGAACAGCTGAAGGCGCTGGTGGATTTCGCAAAGGAGAACAGGTCCATCATCATCTTTGATGCCGCGTACAGCCAGTTCATCCGGGACGAGAATCTCCCACGATCCATCTACGAGATTCCGGGGGCGAAGGAGGTCGCGCTCGAGGTCTCCTCGTTTTCAAAGTCCATCGGCTTCACCGGGGTCAGGCTCGGCTGGACCGTCGTTCCCAATGAGCTCTGCTTCGATGACGGCACTCCCGTGCGGAAGGACTGGAACCGCATCATGACCACGGTCTTCAACGGCGCGTCCAGCATAGCACAGTATGGCGGGATAGCGGCTCTTGAGAGGGAAGGCATGAAAGAGATGGAGCGGACCGTTTCCTATTACATGGAGAACGCCTCCATCATCCGGCAGGCGCTGCGGAAGCTCGGCTACACGGTATTCGGCGGGGACAACGCGCCATACTTATGGGTGCAGACGAAGGGCATGACATCCTGGGACGCATTTTCCTTCCTTCTGCAGAAGGCCCACGTCATCACCACGCCCGGGTCCGGCTTCGGCCCCTCGGGAGAGGGCTTCCTGCGCTTCAGCGCCTTCGGGCACCGGGAGGATGTCCTTGAGGCGGTGAAGAGATTGGAGAAAATCCTTTGATGGGCAATGGGTATCTTATCTTAATGGCCTCCATCTTTGATGGGGATGTTTGGGCCAAAGCGCAATGTTTTTCCGAAGCTAAAAGTATAAAGGAATTCGGGGGCCTGAGACCTTACCTTATTCCCGTATCGATGATGATATCCAACTTCGTTGTTTCTCTGGGGCTGATTACGATTGCAGCAGGAAGATTGCTGCCCCCCACCCCAAAAGGCTGCTGCTTTTCGAAATCAACCACATAATCACCTGCTGGAAGCTCTATCCTGTACATACCTTCCGGGCCAGGCTCAATTTGGGCAGCTTTTGTTTTTTTGTCTGATGTCCAAACGGCAATCTGCCTGGATGCATAGGTCTCTTCTGTTGGTTGGCAGCTTGGATTAGGCGGAATCCTCTCAACAGGGCAAAGAGGGCCGATAGCAACTCTTCCTTGCAGGAATCCTTTTTCAGTGGTCTCCTGGGTTGGTTGCTGCGCACAACCACTGATCAAGAACAGCCCTATCAAAGCAAGAATTCCAAAAGTCACATGATGCTTTAGTTTCATCGCCACATTTCAAATTCTATTTTTTGTAAATATGTTGGGGTATTGAAAACTTCAGGCTCCTTGCAGACAATGCTGCCGGCATCTGCGCATGCACGATAACACCTCATCTCCCCTTCTTCCCGCGGTGATGCGCCTCGATCTCCTTCGCCGCCTTCTCGGACTTGAGGAACAGGATGGCCAGGATGATGAGGCAGGGTATGCTCAGTGCTGCCCAGAGGGGGTGCAGGCCCAGAACGGAGAACAGCGGCGGGATGGATATGGAGAGGATGAACAGCGCCGCGATCAGGACGATGTTCCGGTAGAGCTTCCTGCTGTTCGCAATCTCCCTCGGATAGGCCTCGACAAGGGATGTAGAGAAGTCGATGAGGAACTTCCGCAGGTTGCGCACGAAGCCGAACGTGGGGAAGATGAGGACGAGGACAAGCAGCGCCGCAAGCACCCGGGGAGAGATGGTGGAAAAGAGCGCGTTCGTTGCCGCCTGGAGGTACACGAACCCCGTTGCATGATACCAGAGCCAGAACAGGGCGATGATGAAGATGATGCCAAGCAGGTTGTTGAGCATGTGCCTCCACTCCACCCTGAACGTGCGCAGGCGCAGCTTGTCGAGCTTCATGTGCGCCGAGACATCCCGCAGATAGGTGGCGGACAGGTCGAGGTCCTGCCGGACGGTGCGCGGGACCGTCCTCACGACGAGCCGGTAGATGGCATCCGTCCTCGTGACCAGTGCGCTCATCGCTATCGCGGAGAGGAAGATGATGGCCGCGGTGATGCTCACCAGGTCAAGCGAGGGCGCGAGGTTGTTGGCCTCCGCCGCGAGCAGGAGCGAGAATTCCCCGAGCGAGACCATGGAGACGCCCGCGAACAGCGCCCCTTTCCCATTGGTGTTCGAGAGCAGGTACGCCGCGAAGCCCGTGGCGAGGAACTTCGCGATGACGCTCACGAGGAAGAGGGCGAGGATGAGGGGCCAGTTGCGGACGATGGCGTGGAAGTCCACGATGCCGCCGATGGAGAAGAAGAACAGCGAGGTGAACACGAAGATGAACGGGTGCATGGGCTTCTCGAAGCGCTCGGCGTTCTTCAGCGAGGCCACGATGTTGCCCGCGAGGAATGCGCCCACCGACTCCGACAGCCCGATGAGGTGCGCCAGCGCCCCCAGGCCGAAGGCGATGCCGATGGAGACGAAGACGAAGGTCTCGTCCGCGCTGTATTTCGTGATCCATTCCACGAGCCTGCTCGTCCTTCTCAGCAGCAGGAGGTAGACGGCGCCGATGATGGACACCGAGAGGAAGAGCTTTCCCACGATGGCGAGGGGCGTGATGTCGGCCACCGACTCGAAGCTGGAGAAGAACGTCAACGCGAAGACGCCGAAGATGTCCTCGAGGATCAGCACGCCGACGAGGAGCGGCACCTCCTTCTGCCTGCTGAGGCCCTTCTGCTCCAGTATCTTGAGGAAGATGACCGTGGAGGTGATGGACAGGATGACGCCGATGGCCAGCGAGGCGAATGGCGAGTATCCCAGAAGCAGGGCAACGGCCTGGCCCGCGAGGAAGACGAGGCCGAGCTTCACGGCCGTGATGATGAGGATGCGCGTCCCGGAGCTGAGGAAATGCGCGAGGCTGAATTCCATGCCGATGAGGAACAGCAGGAGGAACGCCCCTATCCGGATGCAGAATTCCAGCAGCGTTTCGTTGCCCACCCAGCCCAGCGCGTGCGGCCCGGTGATCGCCCCGACCAGGAGGAGCCCGAGGACAGGGGGCTGCTTCATCCGGACGGCGATGACGCCGCCGAGGAGCGCGAGGAGCGCGATGACGGTCAATTCGATGCCAAGCTCCATGCCGGTATTCTTGTGAGAAGAGGTATTTAAGTGTTGCTCACTTGGGGTTCTGTGTAATCTGTGGCTGGTGGTCTTAGGTGCTTCGACGGAAGATAAAGATAAAAGCCGAGCAGCCGGGGATTATAACCAATATAGTGGTGCACAGACTGGCTCAGGAAAGCTATGAAACCGCCTTCCTCTCCTTCAGCAGCGGCCTCAACAGCATCGGGGTGACCACAGTCGTCAATAAGCTCATCATGACCAGGGAGACGTAGATGTCCTGCCCGATCAGCGCGCCATTGAGGCCGATGAGGGCGACGATCATGGCCACCTCCCCTCTCGGGGACATGCCGATGCCGATCATGGCGGAATCCTTCCAGCCCATGCCCAGGGCCCTGGCGGCGAGGCCGCAGCCGATGAGCTTGGTGGCGATGGCCACGAGGGTGAGGACGAGCAGGAACCAGATGATGCCCAGCGTCAGGGCGTGGAAGTCCGCGAGGATGCCCAATGACACGAAGAAGATGGACGCGAAGATGATGTGGAGGTATTCCGCCCCCTCGTGGAAGTTCTTGCTGTTGTGCACCTTCACGCCCTCGAGGGAAACGCCGGCGATGAACGACCCGATGATGGCTGACAGGCCAATCAATTCAGCGCCCATCGCGTAGAGGAACGCGGAGAGCATGGCGAAGATGAAGACGAATTCCGGGTAGCGGTGGGCTATCCTGCTGCCGTCCATCATCTCGACGAGCTTCCTGACGATGAAGATGCCCGCCAGGACGCCGACGGCAAGGAAGGCAAGGGCCTTGAGGACGAGCAGGCTGAAGGAGACGGCTGAAAAAGAGCCGGTGACGAGGGTGCCCGAGATGGACAATGCCAGCAGGCCGAGGATGTCATCGATGACCGCGGCCCCGATGATGGCTCTCGACGCCTCGGTGTTCAGCCTGCCCATCTCCTTGAGCACCTGGGCCGTGATGGCGATGCTGGTGGCGGTCAATGCGGTGCCGACGAAGACGGCGCTCGCGAAGCCGAAACCGAAGAGATTGGCGATGGCATAGCCGCCCACCCAGGGGACGATGATGCCCACCAGGGCGATAGCGAAGTATTTCGGCCTGAAGATGTCCAGGAGCCTGAACTCCAAACCCACGACGAACAGCAGGATGATCGCCCCCAGATGGGCGACGCCCGCGACGAAATCTGTGTACGTTATCCAGCCCAGCACGCTGGGGCCGATGACCAACCCCACCAGAATCTCCCCGATGACCGCGCTCTGGTTGATGCGCGCGGCGAGGATGTAGCCGGCGAGCGCGACGAAGAGCAGGAGGGACATCTGGAACTCTATGGAAGAAGCGAGCTCCTGCAGCATGCCTGAGGCGACCATGCGCGAAATGCCGTTTCGCCTGTATATTAATGTTTTCCCGCGAACCGCTGCGCCAGCGAGGTGCATCCCCGTGCGACTGGCTCAAGGGAAAAATGGCCATTATACCAGTTCATCGCCTGGCGAACGCCGGTTGAGGCAAAGCTGGAAAAGGCATACCCTGCCAGTGGCGCAAGTCCGGGGTCAAACCCTTTTTCAAGCATATGGTAGTGCAGATATCCCCCCACTGCCGCGATTAATACGCTTACCACATCGCTCGCGAGCAGCGAACGGGGGTATGTGGAAAAGGAGTGCGCATCCTCTCCAAGCCTGTTGTGCACCGCCTTACGGACAGCGAAGAATGCGATATTATTCGCCGCATACGTTGCAATCACATTTTCCAAACTGCCCATTTCGGAAAGGGAAAGCCCATAGGAGGTAAGTGAAGCCGCGGCAAGCCCGGCAACGAGCGCGCTTCCCTCCGCTGCCAGGTATCTCCGGTTCTGCGTGGAGCACATCCCTGGATAGAGATTTCCCGTTCTTTCTGCCAAGGAAGGGGCAGGGTGTGCCCGCGATTCGTCAAATCCAAACGCCATTGGGCCTTCTGCGGTTTACTTCCATATAATGCTTTCCAACAGGAAAGGGGTTGTTGCGTGATTGGAGGTTGCCATCATCCCGGCAAATCCCTGCAATGGTAAATCAAGCCGACAAGGGGGATGCCCCTGCTCGGAGGCGCACCTCCGGCATCCACTGCGTGGACTATGGGGAATGTCGGCAATAGAGGAGGGCATGGAGGATTTGCCCGATGGCAACCCGAGCGAAGCGAGAATCACGCAACAACCCCCAACCGGGAAAAACCAATACCCATAAAAACCATAACCCCTCCGGAGTAGGCATGCTCATCCCCCTCGACGAAAAGCCGCAGTTCCGGTGCAGTGCCTGCGGCTCCTGCTGCTCGCACATCAGGGGATTCATCCCGGAGCAGGACAGGGCATTCCTGAAGGAGTACGCCTTCGGCAGGCTGCCGGTGGTGCAGCTCGTCCCCGTGGAGCGGATGACCTTCCCGCTCTGGGACTGGGAAGCATCGCGTTTCAGGCAATGGGGGAAAGAGGCCGGCATCGATCCCCGCGTGAAGCCCTTGCGCGTCATCTACGACGAAGGCAAGGGCACGGCCATCGTGCTGAGCTACTTCATGGATGCGGAGACGGACGCCTGCCCCATGCTGCAGGAAAGGAAATGCGCCATCTACCACACCAAGCGGGCGTACGTGTGCCGGCTGTTCCCGTTCAACAGGAGCCCTGTCTCCGACCCCTCCTCTTCAGGCATGGATGCCCGATCCTATTTCGGCGAATGCGGGGCAATGGAGAAGATACTGCCGGAGCTGCCCGCCGACAAGGAGAATGTCGTCCCGTTTTTGATGGAGGCCTTCCCCAACGGCGAGTTCCTCAATGCCCTGCAGAACGACCTCACGATAGAGTGGAGCAACAGGACCATCATCGAGCTGATGCAGGGGAAGAGGCTCCGGCCGGCCATGAACCTGCCCTACGAGGAGCTGAAGAAGAAGATGCTCTACTCGCGCCAGGTGGACTTCACCGATTTCCTGGTGGAGTGCGGCCATCTCAGCAAGGTGGAGCTTGACCTCCTCCTGCAGCGCTTCGACGAGAACGAGGATGCGAGGGAGTGGGTGGGGGGACATGAGCTATAAAGTAAACATCACTTCCTACACCCTCTTACATCCCCTATAGTTTTATAAAAGAAACGACGTCCTATTAGTTCATATGAGACTGATTGGTTTTGACTCCAAATTGATTAAAAGAGAAAAAAGGAATTTTAAAGCTCTGTTAGGGGTATCAGTTTTAGTAAATAACTATGATCAATTTTGTCAGAAATATGATGAATTGATTGACAAAACTTTGTCCTCCTTGTCTATCCCAAAATCACGAAGAGTCTATAAATCTTCAGATTTAACAGAAATCACACATAGAGTTGGCGTGGATGTAGTAACTCTTGTGGCTAATGGGTTATTGAAATATATTGATTTTGTAGATGTGTATTATACATATTTCCAACCAGAGTATCCAGATTCAATTATTGATAAATCGAAAATAAAAGAAGTTAAAGATATAAGTTGTTATTATATGCAAGAAATTGAAAGGCTTTCTCCTGTTAAATTTATTGATTTGATTTCTGGTTATTACCCCACTATATGTTGTCACGCTTATCTAAAAAATAAATCTTTCACATTACAGGAGCACTATTATTTAGACCATTGTTCTGGAATACAACCCAGTATTGCCATAAAAAACGTTCTTTCTAAGCCTAATGTTAAGTTTGTTTTCAGAGGAGACCAAATAAATCCTGTTATATCCTCAGCAGATATTATATGTAGGTACATAGATGATTTTGCTTTTAAAAATGGTCTTTCTCTTAATAGACATTTGCCAAAACGTCTTAATTTTGAATCAAATAAATCACAAACTACTTTTATTGGGCCAAGTTGGTTATTTGATATCAAACCCTCCCACAAAGAACATCTAAATGTGTCTCATAAATGTTTGCACCCTATCTTTTACTTTATTACTGCACCAATAAGTGAAAGTATATTTGGAAAAAAAGCAAGAGATACTTTGGAAAAGTCCTCAATATTTTCATCAGCACTTGAAAAGGCTAGCCATCTAAATGGGTCTGTAAAGTTTTTTGAATCTAACGATCAGCTATACACCACCAAAGAAGATTTTGTGGTAGTTCATGATGAGTATAGCCAAAAAGTAGCTGACAATTTAGTAAGGATGGGTAGTCAAGCGAGTATAATTGATTATAATTACTTTAAAAAATAGGTATATCCACACGAATTAAACTAACCCTTGGTCTAGGGAGAGTTCATAAACAATGTAGTATATTTAGTATATAAATCTTTCTTTGTTTAGGGAAATTTCCAAAGTTATGCCAAGATAGTTTAGACATTGGAATTTGATCTCCGTATGAAACTCACTTCTATATTTGAGTTCTATTTGCTAAAAAGCTGAGAGAAAATGCTTCTTTAGATGACTTTATTTTACAGCTCAGCGCAGCAGGTTCTGGTGCGTTGTCGGGAGGTAATACATTTATCCGTGAATAACCGACTTATAAACCGCCCTTTAACGCAACACAACCGCGCAGCAAAACCTTTAAATAACATCTTCCGTTCTTAACAATCGTTAACTCAACATGGCAGAGCAGCAGGCAGCGCAGGAAACGAAGAAGAAATACCAGATACAGCACGACAGGCCGAACTGCATCGGGTGCGCGGCGTGCGCGGCCATCGCCCCTGACTTCTGGACCATGCACGAGGACGGCAAGTCGGACATCGTCGGAAGCAAGAAGCGCGAGGATGGCTGGGAGGAGCTGGACATCGGGGAGAAGGACTACCAGCTCAACAGGGAGGCCGCGGACTCGTGCCCCGTCAATGTCATCCATATCGTGGACAAGGAGACAGGCGACAGGATCATCTAGTTCTTTGCATGCCCATTGCCGTTCCCCGCTGATTTCAGGAAGCGATGGACATAATCCCTGTACAGGTACATGAAGAAAGAGAACGCCGCGAGCAGGGCGAAGAGCACGAAGACAACGACCAAGTGGCCCCGCGCAATGCCGTCCCCCGCCATGGCCAGGACGACAAAGCCGGGCAGCCGCCCGAAGAAGACGATGAGGGCGAACTGCTTCAGGGGGATTTTTGTCAATCCCGCGACAAAGCACAGGATGTCATCTGGCAGCGCCGGCAGGAGGAAGATCAGGAAAAGGGCTGCGGGGCCCTGCTTCCCAGCGACGTAATCGAATTTCCGGATGGCCGTCTTGGTGAAGGCCCTCTCCACAAAAGGCCTCCCGAATTTCCGTGCCACGAAAAAGGCGGTGAGGGAGCCGATGAACATCCCTATCAGCGCGTAGACAAGCCCATTGAAGGCGCCGAAGACGTATCCGGCGGCGAAGCCGAGGAACTCCCCCGGCACCGGGGCGAGCACCACCTGCAGGGCCTGGATAGAGATGAACATCAGGGGAGCAAAGGAGCCGAAGCCGAGGAGGAATGGCTTTATCCTGGAAGGGTGCTTGAGGAAGGCAACTAACGGCCCGCCGAAGAGCAGCAGGGCAAGNNTGCCTTTCACTTTTTCGCAAGGCCCGTCATCCTGAGGTTTGTTTCGATGAATGCGATGCGCGCCTCGATGTTTTTTTCGCGGTCAGGGTTGAACTCCGGGACTGGTATGGGGAGATATCCCATGCGCTCATAGCTCTGCTTCAGTATCCCGTACAGCCGCATGGCTTCCTCCTTGTTCATGAACCGTCCCGTATCCGCTCTCCGGGTGAATTCCAGCGGGCCTTCAAAAAGGAACACCATGTCAGGAGAGATGGCCTTGGCATACTGCAGAAGATTGGAGGGCGGCTGCGTGTTGCGCATCTCGCAATAGCCCACATCGCAGATGAAGTGCCGGTCGAACAGCGCCGCTTTCTTGCCGGAAAATACAGAAGAAGCGGAAAGTCCGGTGAAGTGCCCGTATCGCCGGTTTGCAGATTCCTCTTTCATGGGGGCGTAGTTTTCAGGGGCGGTGATCCACGCTCTATACTCATCATCATTCCCGGGAAATCTTGCCCTCATGTTACGGAGAAGCTCAAATTCCGTCTCGGGGATGCCAACATAGCCGGTGTCCTTGGCCAGGAACCTGTTCCAGACGGTTGTCTTGCCGGAGTTGGCGGGGCCGGATAATACGACAAGCAGCATATCGCTCTGGGAAATGAGTGACTCTATTTAAACCATATGCCATCAAAAAATACATATACCTGTGATAAGGAGGCAAGGAATATGCAAAAGGGACGCTGCCCACGGTGCTTCTCGGACGATGTGGAGCTGGTGGACTACATGGGGGTGAAGTGCATCGTCTGCCGGGCCTGCGGCTTCGACGAGACCCAGCTCTACGAGGTCTATCCGGAGGAGCGGGGCAGCCAGCGGGAGAAGGGGAAGTTCACGCCGTACAAGGCGGGCGG
>DUHN01000044.1 GCA_013330825.1 Candidatus Woesearchaeota archaeon
GGATTGCTGCCGCGGGTCGTTTCCGGCACGGCAGGGGTATTGGCCGCGCAGGTTGCCTGGGTCGTGTTTGCCCTCCTCTTCATCACCATTTCCCGCGCATACGTCGCGCATCTCGTTATCGCAATCGATGAGGAAAAACTTTAGAAAGATTTAAATAGGGGTGAGAGTTAAAATATATAGTATTTAATCTCTTTTCATGAATAAAAAAATCTTAAAATTACCATTAATAGAATAAAAAATTAAAAAAGTGATTAAAAATTTATTGAAAATAAAAGAAAAATATTTTTTCATATATGAAATACACCAAAAAGGTCGTGAAGACTGCGGGCGGGCTCGTGGTGAGGATTCCTTCTGACATCGTCAAATTGCTGCAATTGACCGGAGAGGATTATGTGGAAATTGACATCACCAAGATTGACCAATCCCAGTTCGCCAGGAAAAAACAGCCATAATCATATCCATAATCACATCCACCATAACAGCCATAAAAGTATGATGCAGTTGGTGTAATGTCGCTCATGCGGGAAAAAAGAGGTGCGGTGAAGAGGGCACAGCTCTCCATCTTCATGATACTGGGAGTGCTCCTTCTCCTGGCTGGAATCGTGTGGTTTGCCATCATCAATGCGACAGAGAGAGAGTCTCCCGTCCCCAGGGAAGCCGCCCCGCTCAATGCGTTCATCACCGCCTGCGTCAAGGATGCGGGTGATGCGGCCATGCGCCAGATAGGGTACACCGGCGGCTATGCGGACATCCCCCAATCCATCGCGGCAGATTCCACGTCTTATCTCCGGGCAGGGCCTATCGACTCCCTGCGCCAGCCGTACTGGTGGCATGATGGCGTCTCCTCTGTCCCGCCGCTGGATTTCATCAGGGAGGAGGCGGAGCGCATGGCAGCGAGGGAATTCGCGTCATGCATCGACAACCTTTCCGCGTTCCGCCAGACGTACAACATCGCCGCCCTCCGGGAACCCATTGCCCGGGTAAGCTTCAACGAGAAGGATGTTTCCGTCAGCATGAACTACCCGGTCCATGCCGCCACCAAGGACAACGCCACCACGTTCTCGCAGGACAGCTTCGAAGCGTCCCTTCCCATACGGTTCACCAGGATATACGGCCTCGCGACGACGCTCATGGAGCGCGAGGACAAGGATGCGTTCATCGAGCATCGCACCATCGACCTCATGGCCATGGACGAGAACACCATTCCCCTGAGCGGCATGGAGTTCGACTGCTCGCCGCGGGTATGGCAGCAGGACGCGGTCAGGCAGCGCATCCAGGAGCTCATGAGCGTTAACCTTCCGTTCATCAAGGTGCAGGGGACGCCCTACTCGACGACGCAGTATGTCCCCCAGCCGGAAGGGGAGAAGGAAACGTTCGGGAACAGCTATTACGCTCAGCATTACCTCTGGGACCTCGGCGCCGGGGAATTCGGGGGGCTGCGGACGGCCTTCACCTATGACCCGCGCTGGCCCATGGTATTCAACGCGCGCCCGGGCAGCAACGGCCTCCTCAAGGCGGAGCCGCAGCAGGGAGCGGACATCCTTTCCAAGATATGCCTCAACATCTACCATTTCACCTACGACCTCTCGTTCCCCATTAAAGTGGACGTCATCGACGACACGCCCCAGCAGCCCTATGTCTTCTCGTTCGCGTTCAAGGCATCCATCGACCACAACCAGCCATCGCGCGGCAACACCGGCTACGCGCTCTTCGACCAGGAGGACACCATCGTCTCCGACGAATATTGCGCGAACAAGGACGTCGAGGCCACGGTCCTCACGGTGGACAACGCCACCGGGGACCCGGTCAAGGGAGTCAATCTCACCTTCGTCTGCGGCAGGTACAGCTGCGACATGGGCCAGACGGAATGGTTCGGCTTCGGCGCTGCCGCGGGCATCGTGGAGAGATTCCCGCGCTGCGTCAACGGCGTCCTCAAGGCCAAGGCAGGCGGCTACCTCGGCTCTTCCCAGTTCATGCAGACGGAAATGGACGGCACCACGACGCTGGTGTTCCTCACCCCCACGAAGGAGATCAGCGCCATCAAGGTAGTGAAGCACCCGCTCTCCAATCCCGGGCAGGCGCAGCTGCTCAGCGCGAGTGAGACGGCCTCCATCGTCCTCGCCGCGAAGGACAGCGAGTTCAAGTCCTACACGCTCTCCCCTTCCTCCGCCACCCTGCCCCTGCAGTTCCTCACGGACACCCAGCACACGTATCATGTCTCCATCCGCCTCCTCACCGACGAGGAAGTCACCGGCGGCTACGAGGGGGACTGGACGCCATCCCTGGCCCAGCTGCAGGGGGCGGAAAGCATCACCCTCCACGCCGTCCAGCAGGCCACGGGGACCGACGAGGAGCAGTTCGCCTTCATGAGCGATCTGGGAACGCACTCCGCAAAGGTGCCATTGCCGCAGCTCACGTGATCATTCAGGCAAAACCAACACCATAACTGTATGACAGCAAAAAATCCAGGCCAAGGAGAACGCGAAGGGCGGCCGCGCCATTGTTGCGAACGGACCGGCAATCGCGTCAACCGATGCGGAAGGGGAGGCTCCCTACGGGAGGGAACCGCATGTTCTTCTGCGACAGCAAGGAGTGAGCCTGGCGCCGCCCTGAGCACTTTCACGAAGCGAAGCGAAGCGAAGGCTACGAACGCCAGCGAGTATGGCACGAGGCGCTCTCCAATATGTCTTTCTATCATTGCCCTTCTCATGATGGCTTTCCTTGCTCCTCCCTCCCTCGCCCTCACCATCTCCCAGATGGAAGTGTCGAAGATAACGAGCAGCTCCGCCCAGATCAGCTGGCTCACCGACGAGCCGTCCAGCGGCCGCGTCAGGTTCGGCACGACAGCCTCGCTGGGATTCAGCGCCGTGCAGACGGAGCAGCGCGCCAACCACAGCATCCTGCTCCTGCAGCTGGACACCGACACCGCCTACTTCTTCGAGGCGGTCTCCCAGACAGGGGCGGGCGAGGCCATTGACGACAACAACGGCGCGAAATACACCTTCCGCACCCTCGACACCATCCCTCCGCAGAAAGTCCAGAACGTGCGCATACTCTCCAAGACCACGGACTCCCTTGCCATCACCTGGGACCCGTCCTCCGCGGCAGACCTCCGCCATTATGCGGTGTATGTCAACGGCGTGTTCCTGGGCAATGTCTCCTCAGCTGTCCTCCCTCCCGCCTTCAACCATACGTCGGTCATCGAGGGCGAATCCTACTCCTACAAGGTGCGCGCCGTGGACACGTCCGGCAATGAGGGCGGCTTCTCCGACCTGTTCACCACTTCGACGGACAAGGCGGACACCACTCCCCCGAAAATCAGCGGCCTCGACCTGAGGAATGCCAGCGACACGCAGCTGGTCATCGCGTTCCAGACAGACGAGAACACGACCGCGGACATACGCTATGGGGAGAAGGCCCTCTCCACGCTCCAGGCGGATGATACCTTTTCCGCTTCCCATGCGTTCACGCTTTCGGATTTGAGGAAGAACATCACCTACATGTACCGGGTCACCGCCTGCGATGCCGCGCATAACTGCGACAACGTCAGCTCGGCCTTCGTCGCGGGAAAAGACGCGCAGCCGCCGTTCATCAATGTCACGCTCCCCCACTATTCCAACAGGGTGTCGCTGGACATCATCGGCACCACCGAGCCGTTCTCCGAGGTATCGCTCTTCCTCAACAACCTCAACATCCCCATCAGGGTGCTGAACAGCGACGTGACCGGGGCGCGCGGGAACATCGCTTTCAAGGGCATCCTGCTCAAGAAAGACAATATCATCAAGATCACGGCCAGGGACAAGGCAGGCAACCTGAACCAGCGGCTCTACGAAATGTCCGTCGATACCGATGAGCCCGTGGTCGCGCTCAAGGGCATCCCTGCGGTGACCCCGCTCAAGAACCTGACCATCATGGGGCAAGTCAACGAGCCCGCCTTCGTCAGGGTGTTTGTCCGCTCCACCAGCCAGGAGGAGACGCAGCCCAGGAACGTCACCGGCCTGCGCAACGTGTCCATCGCTGAGAATGCGGTGTCCCTGGCATGGAGCCAGGCGCAGGACACCGACTTCAGCCATTACATCGTCCGGAGAGGGGATGTGGGGCCCATCGCCGTGCTGCACCCGTCAACATCCACGGCCTATACGGACACCGTCGTGGATTCAGGCAAGCAATATACCTATGCCGTCTCGTACATGAACAAGTTCGGCAAGGAAGGGAAGCAGTCAGATCCCCTCACCATCCGGCTCCCCTCCGGGGGGCTGGTCACGGGCATCAAGCCCGGCATTGTCAGCATCAACCAGGATTTCCGGGAGCCAGACGCGCAGGCCAACACGAGCAGCGACTTTGCGCTCTCCGTCCTGCTCGACGATGATGACACCTATGAGGTGAAAGTGGAAATCACCGACCGGGCAGGCAATGCCGTCACCAAGGCCACGAGCGTGCAGCTCGACACCAAGGAACCGGAGATCAGGATAGTCTCCCCGCCGAACAACGCCCTTGTCTTCGAGAACTACGCCACCGAGGTCACCATCCAGGGCAAGACCGAGCCCGGAGCGCGCGTCCATCTCTACGTCGGCCGGACGCCGTTCAATGACCAGAACACCACGTTCGACCTCACTGCCCTGAAGAAAGACATAAGGGACACCCCTGAAAAAGACCTGAATGCCGATTGCCAGGCGGTCATCCGCACCAGGTACACCTGCGGCACGAATGCCGACTATTCCACGACCGCGGACGACCAGGGAGTGTTCACCTTCACCAAAATCGACGCGAGCCTTCTCGGGAACTCTCCCGGCATCCAGGAAGTCAGCCCCTCGGCCTTCTCCACCTCCACGGCACTGACGCAGTCGCGCACGTCCAAGCTCATCTTCATCGCCACCGACCGCGCAGGGTTGAGGAATGTCATAGAGAACGGCCTCACCGTCGGCACGTGCTGGTCAGGCAACCTGAGCTGGGACGTCATCCCCCTCTCAGAATTCCAAAGCCCCACGTTCCTGAGCACAGAGCGGCTTGCCGAGAACAGCGAGAGCATCTACTTCTACTTCAACTACAGCTACATCGGCCCGGGCACCGCGCGCACGGCCAAGATAAAGAGCGTGTCCCTCACCAAAGCCTGCGGCAACAAGGAAGTCCTCGACCCGCGCTTCAACATCAGCTGCCAGATCCTCCCGTCAGGGGCGCAGGCCGTCCGGGTGAATCCGGAAGGCACGGTCTCCTATTCCGCGGTGCGGCTCAACCGCATCACCGGGATGGAGAAATGGCTTTCCGATGACTGGAAAGGGTTCTTCAACGCTGTCCGCTCGGAGATGGTGTTCCCGTTCAAGGTCACCATCACCTATGACCACGAGGTCGAGGGCAGGAAGCAGACAGAAGTGCAGTCCACCTGCCAGGAAGTCGCCTTTGTCATGGACAAGAGCCGCATCGACCCGCGCGCGGTGCTTCCGGACTGGCTCCTCTACGACTTCGTCGGCCTGCTCAACCAGTCCCTCTCCACGATACGGCAGGTGCAGGAGCAGATAGACGCGATCATGCCCTATGTGGCCATGGGCTGCCTCGGCTCCTACGGGGCCAATTTCGCCGCCCAGGTGTGGAGGCGGTGGATGGAATTTTCCATCGGCAGGGAACTCAAGGTTGACAAAAGCACGAAGAAGATAACGGACGCCGCGATGAATGCGTTCTTCCCCATCCCGCCGGGAGCGACATCCGGCAAAGGGCCGTATTGCCAGAATCTCGCCAACTCCTTCCAGGGCTCGAAGGCGTACGGCAACACGTTCAAGCTCGACTACCTCAGCGACGCCGACCTGCAGGAATGCTTCCCGGAAATCTGGTCCGCGTGGAAGGCGGAAGAGAACACCTACAAGGCATATCGCTACGCCTGTGACCGGCTCTTCGGCCACTCCTCCCCTTCCCGGTGGACGGAGACCATGAACGATGCCCAGCTCGAGCAGAAAGTCTCCCTCGGGAAAGCCTGCGCCACCGACCTCTCTGTCGCGGGGGCGCATCTCCGGGCGGTGAAATGCACCGACGCAGCCGCCAGCCCAAGCTACTCCACCACGTTCAATAAGCCGAACTTCATGCCGGACGACAGATGCCTCGAGGTCACCACGACGACCGGTTCCGCGGGGAGGAAAAGCCTCTATGTCATCAGGAACCTGGAAGACCCCGGCAGCGGGCTCTACAGGATCGAGCACAGCCTCGGGGTGACCCTTGCAGCGAATTTCCAGTACGCCGTCCAGGCGCAAGGCTCGGACACCGACTACATCGTGCCGCAGCAGAAGACCTGCAACGAGGTCTGCGGCGGGACGAAGACGGGCAGCACGAGCTACAAGTTCAATCCAGGAACAAACACCATCGAAGTGTCCTCGAGCAAGCTGAACGAGGTGGGCGGATTGTGCATCAAGGCGGAGGACTGCGTGTCGTTCAACCAGCAGGCGAACAAGAACAGCAACGAAAAAAAGCTCACGTACAAGTATACCGGCTCTGGGAGCAATGCCCAAAACAACGCTTTCGTCGTCAAATCAGCGCAGCGCAAGGGCTACACCAGCGACTGCTTCTACGGCGCGAGCGGAGTCCCTGCCAGCGAGGGCATCTCGGTCATCAGCAACAACCCCAAGGAGCGCTATGAGTGCTGCTGCATCAAGGGGAACGTGCAGGACACGCCGCAATATTACACCGGCACGGACACCTACCTGGGCAACACGCCAGATTATGTCACCGACTCGCAGATTGCGACAAATCATCAATTCGTCCACAAGAAGTCAGGTGCAACAGAAGCGGCATCACCAGCGCCATCCCCTGCCGCCTCATCCACCCCTCCACCTATCACGTCTACGCCTCCGCCATCGAAAACGCCGGCCATCTCTCCGGAGACCGAGCCGTATGTCCCCATCCAATGGAGCTACCGCTACTGGAAGATAAGGTTCAGGGCGCTGGCCAGCGACGGGAAGACCGTCCACAACGCCTACAATCCCAACAGATATGTCTCGGAAAGGGACTTCCCGGCCTGCTTCGGCCAGAACAGCTGGCTTGACTCCACCCAGACCCTGGTCATCATGGACTCCAACAGGCAGCACCTCTCCACCCTCCAATGCGCGAACATCGGCGGCATCCAGCAGCGCCTCACGCTCATCAGCAACCTCCTCTCGGCCATGCAGACCTGCCTCATCCAGGTGCGCACCACCGGAAAGGCGGACACCGGCGCCTGCAAGGAGCTCTTCACCCAGTATGTCTGCTCGTTCACCTGGGATGTCATCCAGCTCATCCAGAACGGCTTCAACGGCTGCGGCGGCATGCTCTCCGATTTCAGCTCCAGCGAGGATGATCCGGACGCCCTGGCCCTGCTGAAAGGAGGATTGGGGAGCGTCACCTCGACGTTGAAGGACAAGCAGAACGAGTTCCTGAAGGAATACGGCAACGCCAAGCTCAACGAGATGTTCGGCGGAGGGGCCGAGGCCATCGCGAAGAAGATATGCCTCGCGGCCTTCGGCTACGACTGGCCGTTCAGCGTCAAGAACTTCATCGATGCGTCGTATGCGCAGCCCTTCGCCACGCTCGTGCAGGGCATCACCGGCAGCAGGGAATACCTCAGCGTCGACCCCAAGAACAGGCAGGCCACCTACGAGTACCGGACATCGTGGCTCATCAATCCCGGCTGCGACTTCGCCAACTACAAGGTCGAGCTGGCGTGCATCAGCCGCGACACCCTCAACTCGGGATTGGGGGCGGACTGCACCAAGCAGGCTTCCCCCGACGGCATCAACTGTCCCTGCCTCGAGTCCGGCGAGAAGCTCCTCGCGTTCTTCACGGACAACAAGCTGCTCAAGCAGAACCAGCTCGTCGACAGGGACTTCCACAAGGTCATCACCAGCACCTTCCGCTACGACCATTACAAGATCACCCTCCGCCCGGATGCCAAGATAGACAAGAGCATCAAGAGCAGGTGCTTCCCCTCGGGCTATGACGGCGGCGTGTTCTATTACCCCATCACCGACAGGACCGCGCACGACATTGCCACGTGCCACATCGACCCGCTGTCGGGCGTCTACCTGTGCGAAAGCGGCCTGGACTTCTTCAGCAAGAAAGGATTTGCCTACTTCAACGCCGTGCGCATCAACGGCCAGCCCGCGGAGACCGTGAGGGAGCTTGCGTCGGGGCAGCCCCTGAACCTTGAGGCGGACATCTTCAAGGCAGGAGGCAACAAGTGCTTCGTCGCCCGCATCACGAGCCCCATCGGCAGGCCCGCGGTCGCGCAGCCCGTCACCATTGAGGGCACCTCCACCACGACCTTGCAGCTCGCGGACAAGCTCAACGTGCAGGCTATCCCTCAATTGCAGCAGGCTCCGGCGGATTCCGGCATCATTGCGCTCCTTGAGGCGTCTGATACCCTTGCCACCCTCACGTTCTCCGTGACATTCAATGATGCGGACAAGAACGGCCAGCTCAGCAGCCAGGACACGATGACCGTCACCGCAAACACCGGCACGGGCAGCTCTGTCACCACGGACCTCAATGCCAACGAGGCGGCATCTTCGGACGGCCTCGTCAGGGTCAGCGTGTCCGCAGGCACCAACCCGCAGGTCACTATCTCCTTAAACGGCGGAGGCACGCGGATCAGGGTGACCGCGGTCAATTTCAACCAGGTCGTTGGCCAGCAGCGCACATCAATCAGCACATCCTTTACCATCGCTCCCTCCCAGGCCGCAACCCCTGCCTTCAACCAGCAGACCCTCATCCTGAGCATCGGCCTCTACAACGTCCGGGAAGGCTCGGAAGCATCCATCGCCTTCAACCCAAACACCGACTGCAACATCAACGACCCCTCGACCAATTCGCAGGGAGACCAGCAGGTGCGCACCTACACCGTCAGCCTCGTCAGCAGCCTGACTGCCGGGAGCGCGTTCACCCCCACGCTCTTCGCGCCCACCATACAGCCGCCTCAGGCGACGGTGGGGACAATATTGGACGCATCGGCGAGGGTCGCGCGGAAAGACAACCTCAACACCGCCATCACGGGAGCGGAACTGGTGATAGATGATAATTACCTGAGGATACCCATGCAGAAAACCCAGTCCATTGATGACATCACTGACATCTATGGCGTCAAGATCATGAACAATATCGGGCTCGCTTCAGGGACCCATACGGCTTCTGTCGAGGTGGCCTACCAGGTGTCCAACTCCGCTGCCATACAGAAAGCCACTTCCGGCAAAACCTCGTTTACACTCACCCCCAATCCAAACTCGGTTGAAATCCCCATCCAAGCGGGCCCATAACGGGAGGAAGAAATGTTTACGGCCTTTTCCCAAGGATTCACCTCACTCCGCCGCCACCCGTGGCTGTTCCTGCTCCTCATTGCGGCGGAGGCCATTTTCTTCACCTTCCTTGCCCTGCTGCTCTATTCCTTTGCCGCGACGTTCATGTCCTCCCTGCAGGCCATGGACGCCTTCCTCCTGGCGCAGCCGTGGATGACGGCCGATCCCTCGCAGCAGAACCTCGCGGACCTCAACATCCCGACGACCGACTTGAGCGTCATGCAGCTCCATAACGCGGCAATCTCCCACGCAGCGCTTGTCCTGGTGCTCTGGGGAGGCGTGCTGTTCGTCTTTTCACGCGCCATCAGCTACGCGCTGTCCTCATCCATCGCCGTCAGGGAACCATCGCGCGGGCTCGCTGTCCGGCTCGGAACATCCCTCCTCGTCGCGGCTGTGTTTGTGGCAGCCATGATGTACCTCGGATGGACGGTCATCGTGGGCCTCGTGGGAAATTTCTTCAGCCCGGAAGGCTCGGCCGCTCCCCTGTACATCCTGCCGCTGCTCGGGCTTCTGGCCCTGCTCTACCTGTTCCCCCTCGCGCTTTCCCTGTGCCAGACGCATCCGCTTACGGGAATCCCCCTTGCCCTGCTCCGCCTCGGCTTCTTCTCCTTTTTCAGGATAATGGGACATTACATGGCCATTCTTCTCCTGGTGGCATTGCCCGTCCTGCCGCTGCTCTTCTTCACCGAGCATTCATTCTGGATGGATGCCGTGCTCCTGCTCCTCGCGCTGGCGGCTCTCGTCTATGGGAGAATTGTTGTGGTGTGCCTTGCTTCAGGGCTTATACGGGCCAAAAAGAGCTGAGGCATAAAAATTAAGAACATGGAACAATGGAACAATAGAACAATGAAGAATAAACAGAAGGAAAACCAACAGCAAAGAACCTATCGGCACTATGCGGCGTTGAGACGATGCTCCAGGTCATCATTGGCCGTTTTCGGCAATGGGGTGACCCAGCGCTTCATGATGGGGCTGCCGTACATGCTGACGACGGGGCCCAGCACCCTGCTCATCTCCGTTCCCAGATAGTTGAAATCTCCCCCATACGCCCCTTTATCAGAAATGCCTGAAACATACAGGCTGACCTGCGTGAACCTGCGGCCGGAATCCATGATCCTCGCTGTTCCCGGCCTGAATGTGCCTTTCTTCCTGATAACGGACTTCGATACGGGACCCTGATTGTAGGAGGGCTCGTCCTCTCCTCCGTGCCTCCAACCTTCAAAACAGTCTGGCGTCGCGCCCCAGTCGTGGAAATCCACCGGATGATCAGGAGAGTTGTTCCTCTTGTCAGGATACGCGGCCTTCCAATTCCCGCCAGTATAGTTCTTATTATCATCAGCCGCCTTCTTCCCGGTCATGTATGGCGCAGGCTTCTTCGCTTCCTTGGGCAGCGCCTCTGCCGCCTCTCCCTTCAGCGCCGGCGGGCCGTAGTAGTGCAGTGACTTGATCCCACCCCGCTCATACCGCGGTTTCGCTTTGTACACGTGTGTTGGTTGTGACATGGGAAACACTCCGTATGATGAATGCTAAACAAAAAAGAACTAATGGCCTGCGGGAGGGGCACCAGGCCTGGCATACTGCCCGGATATGTTGAAGGTGTAGTCTCTCCCCATCTGGCTTACCATTTTCACGAACGCATTTTTTGCATTCGAGAGATCCATCTTTTCGTCCAACTCGATTCTTCCGAGTATAGGGTTTGCATTCACCAATTTCTTGAGGTAGCCAGTCACCTTGTCAGTATCCTCCAATTGGAAATTTTCACGTGTCACACGATCATTGAGCGTTATCTGCTTATAATTTTTTATGAGCTCAGCATAGACGGTAGGCAACATCTCCGATGAAAGTTCTTTGGCTTCCTTAAGCGCATTGGCCAGGTTATTCTTCGACATCCCAAAATGGTGCTGCAGGAGGATATGTGCCATAGAATTTGCAGAATATTTATTTTTTGCAGTCTTCATGCCTTCAAATACCTGTTGGCCGACTTGCCCATATTCCTTGACGATGACTCCCGCCCCTGCATCAAATATGGCAGTCGCCATCTCATCCGCTACCTTGCTGGTCATCTCCAGCGTATTGGTTTCAGGATTGGCATTTTGGATATAGTAATCAGACGTCGCCTTGAACGCGGCAAAAGTCACTGCAGGAGCTCTTTGAATCTCCGTGATGTCATTGGCAAGCTTGTCCAGTACCAAATCATCTATTGTTTTTGCGCCTGTGTTTGGTTCCGTCATCGTGTCCACCCCTTATGCGTGTTGTGCTGTTGGTTTTGAATGTTGCGGTTTTTGCCGCGCCGGCTTTGGTTAGCCGCCGTGTATCAGCTTAATTTTTTATCACTAATAAGTAATATCAGTAGCATACAATTACTATATAAATCTTTCGTTTTTTACATTTATTGTATATATTGAAAATAAACCACCACACAAGGGCACAATCTTTATAAACAAACAGCATGTTGCAGCCTTCGAGGGATGGCCGTTGGGAAAAAAGTCTTCTAAAGCGGAGCAGAAGGAAGAGCTGCCGCCGCAGTTCGCCAGCCTGCCGAAGGATGTCCAGGACAAGCTCAAGGGCATCAAGGAAAAGCTTGAGAAATTCCAGAAGCAGGTGACGGAGAAGTTCGGCAAGTACATCGTGGGCATCACCCTCCTTCCGCCGAAGGCGGCCATCCAGCAGATGATGCAGCCCCTTGCCCCCGGAGAGCAGCCGCAGCCGCCGCAGATCCCGGAGGAGGAGAAGGACAAGATCAACATCCTCATCCTCGTGGACGATTCCGACTCCTCCAAGATGCCCAAGGCGGAGCTGAAGGAGAAGCTCACCACCATCATCGCCGAGACCGCGAAGGCCATAGACGGCAACATGGTGACCGAGACCGTCATCCTCTCCGAGCTCTGGCAGGGCTGCTTCGACGGGAAATACGATCTTCTCGCGACAATAGCGATGGGCGCCCCGGTCTTTGACACGGGCATGATGCAGGCCATCAAGATTTCGGAGATCCACAAGAACATGGTGCTCAAGAAGTTCGAGAAGTACATCCTCGCCTACGTGCTCGCGGGCTCCCTCGTGCAGGGGCGCGCCACCCCGACGAGCGACATCGACGTGTGGATTGTCATCGACGACACCGACGTCAAGAAGATGACGCGGGCGGAACTCAAGGACAAACTGAGGGCCATCATCATCGGCATGGGCATGGAAGCCGGGGAGATGATCGGCGTCCGCAACAAGATCAACATCCAGGTGTACATCCTCACGGACTTCTGGGACTCGCTGCGGGAAGCCAACCCAGTCATCTTCACCCTGCTGAGGGACGGCGTGCCGTTCTACGACCGCGGCATCTTCATGCCGTGGAAGCACCTGCTCAAGATGGGCAAGATCAAGCCATCGGCGGAGGCCATTGACATGTTCCTCGGCTCGGGAGAGCAGGTCATCAGGAGGGTCAAGGCGAAGCTCAATGAGATCGGCATGGAGGACGTCTATTATTCCATGCTCACCCCCTCGCAGGCTGCCCTCATGCTGTATGGCGTCGCGCCCCCCACCCCCAAGGAGACCCCACAGGTGATGATGGACGTCTTCGTGAAGAAGGAGAAGCTCCTCGAGGAGAAGTTCGTCAAGATCCTCCAGCACAGCGTCGAGACCAGGAAGGGCATCGAGCACGGCGACATCAAGGAGCTGTCCGGCAAGGAGATCGACCAGATGCTCGACGACGGCGACAAGTTCCTCAAGCGCATCAAGCGCCTGTTCACCCAGATCGAGAAGATGCGCGAGAAGCAGGACATGGCCCACCTCTACGACACGCTCACCATGGTCGTCCGCGACGCCCTCCGCGTGGAGGGCAGGGAAAAGGTGAAGGAGGACAAACTGCTTGAGGAATTCGACGACGAGTTCATCTCCACGGGCAAGCTGCCCAAGGCGTTCATGAAGACGGTCAGGGAGCTGTACAAGGCGAAGGAGGACTCGGACAGGAACGAGCTGTCCAAGGTGGACCTCGAGACCGTGCACCGCGACGCTTCCCAGGTCATCCGCCAGCTCATCGAGTACGTGCAGCGCAAGCGGAGCCGCGAGCTGGAACGCGTCCGTATCCGCGTCAGGCACGGCACCAAGCACGGCGAGGTGCTTGTCTTGGGAGAGCAGGCGTTCATCATCTACGACATCGACGCGGAGCAGAAAGAGGTGAGCGCGGCCAAGGTCAGGAAGGACGGCGGCCTCGGCAAGGTCGAGCAGAGCTCTTTGGAGGACATGGAGAAGGCCATGGGCGACTTCCACCCCACGCAGCGCGTGTCCATCCGCAACAAGCTCATCGAGGACCTGAAGAAGGTGTTTGGCGAGGAGATGGAGATTTTGCTGAATTGATTCTTTTTATGCCCCTGTAACTACCCGGGCCAGTCCGCCTCAGACTTCACCACCCCCTTCTTTTTTTAATCTTCATTTTTTCATACGTACCTCTTTATAGTCTCCACCACCGCTATGCTTAAATAATCCATTCCCATAAAAACACCCAGAGGTCACGGAGGTGAGACCATGAAAACCGGCATCAGCGTGCACGAGTGCATGACGACCAAGCCCATATCCGTCGACAGGGACGCGGGCCTGCAGGACGCGGCGAAGCTCATGGCAGACCACCGCATCGGCGCCCTGCTCGTCAAGGAGCACGGCACCGCAGTGGGCATCATCACCGACCAGGACATTGTCCGGCATTTCGTCGCCAAGGGGATCAACCCCCTCGCCAGGAGCGTGCGCGACCTCAGGGCGAAGGAGCTCATCACCATCTCCCCGGAGGCGGACATCTACGACGCCCTCGTCACGATGCGCGACCACGGCATCCGCCACCTCCCGGTCATGCAGGGCAGGGAGCTCATCGGCCTCCTCACCCTCAAGGACATCCTCAAGGTCGAGCCGCAGCTCTTCGACATCGTGGTGGAGAAATACGAAATCATGGAAGAAGGCAGGAAAGCCCGCGCCGCGCGGAAAGCCATGAGCAGCGAGATGGACGAGGACGAGCTGGAAGCGGCCTGAACGCTCTTTCTTTTGATTCCATTCGCGCCTGCCGCCAATCAATGCAGGGGTGGGTGGAGGGCATAGGCATACCGTCAAGCGCGCTCAGATTGTTCCCTCCCCGATTTTTCCGTGTCTTCTCCTGCTGAAACAGTTTTATCGCACTCCTGTTGCCGAGGAGCCGTTCAGAAAAGTATTTAAACGCCTTTCCGCGTGGGAAGCCTGCGGAATGGACAAGGCCGAGGTCGCAAAGAGGGAAAAAAAGGACATGAAGAAGATAGAGGAGTTCATGGCGTATGAGCTCAACAAGGCCCCGACGTCCACCCTCTACATCCAGCACAAGGGCGTCTGGGACATGGATGGCCTGCTGAAGACCGTCGCGGAATTCTTCACCCAGAACAAGTACAGGTTCTACGAGAAGCTCCAGCGCCACAGGCATCCCGGGCCGTTCGGCGTGGAGCGGGACTACCTGTTCTCTGCCTACCGCAACGTGGAGGAGCACCAGCGCTGGAACATGCACGTCCGCCTCGAGACGTTCGACGAGCACGACATCGAGGTCACCCTCCCGGACGGCGCCAAGAAGATGATGGCCGCAGGGAGGCTCTGGATCCAGATGAACGCCTGGGTGGATGTCGACTACGACAAGCGGTGGGAGAAGAGCTGGATCGCGCTCAACCTGCGCAAGTTCATGGCCCGCTACGTCATCAGGAAGCGCATCGAGCTCCCGTGGTGGGACAAGATGTACTACTCCACCCTCGTCAAGCTGCACGGGATCATAATCGAGAAACTGAAGTTTGAGTCCAGGATAGACGAGCACCGCCACATGGCAGGGGTGCACTGATGGGCGACTACCGCATCTTCGTGGACAACCTGCGCTTCAGCTACGAGGGGCCATTCCAGGCGCATGAGATGTTCCGCACCATCAACAATTACCTCTGGGACAGGGGATACGACCAGAAGCCCATGAAGGAATTTGAGTACGCCATGCCGAATGGAAAGTACATCGAGTGGCAGCGCTCCCCTTGGAAGAAGATCACGGACTACGTGCGCATGGAATGGAACATCAGGGTCATCATCTCCGAGCTGGTCAGGAAGGACATCATCATCGACGGCCAGAAGCGCACGGTCGACCACGGCAAGGTGCTCATCATCTTCAACGCCTACATGGAGACTGACTACGACCAGCGCTGGGAGAGCAGGGCCATGTTCCACCTCATCCGCATGCTGTACGACAAGTACTTTTACAAGGATTACACCAAGCGCTACGAGTACGTGCTGAAGGACCACGTCAACCAGCTCTACGCCTACCTGCAGCGCTTCTTCAACGTCTACAGCACCCACAAGCTCCAGACCCTTCCCAATTCCATCGCATTGCATGATTAACGATTCCATCCCAAAATATGCGTAGGGAGAACGCCGAGGGCAGCACCAATGCACGAGCGATATCATCGACAGTATAAGCGAATCGGCAGGGGGTCGCCCCTGCCCGGAAGCGAGCTTCCGGCATCCACTGCGCGGGCTACGGGGAGTGCCGATGGAGATAGTCACAGCAAGAGCGAGTCGGTGCTGCTCTGCTGGGCAAGGCGTTCTCCCGCCAGATAATGCACTGAAAGACAATAACTCCCCAAAACATGGTCGAGAAAACGTTAGTCGCAGTCAACTTCCGCTTCGTGTACAGCGGCTCGTTCTCCATCCACGGCCTCTACGACCTCGTGGACAAGTGGGCGGAGGAGCATCACTACCACAAGGAGATCAAGGACCACGCCGAGCACCACAGGCCGGACGGCAGGGAGCTGCACTACTCCATTGAGCTCTGGAAGCAAATCAACTACCAGGTCGTGGCCATCGTCCGCTTCACCCTCGACGCGAAGCGCGTGCGGGACGCCACCATCACGGTGGACAGGAGGAAGGAGAAGGTGCAGCACGGCGACGTCTCCATCTACATCGACAGCCTGCTCGAGCGCCACCGCCTCCACGCGTACGAGTACAAGCCGTACATCTACTTCTTCCGCGCCATCGTCGACCGCTTCATCTACAAGAACCTCCTCGACATGCACGAGGGCCCCCTCGCGGCCGACGTCAGGAACCTCTACGACCACGTCCGCACCTTCTTCCAGAAGGAGGAAGTGAAAAGGATACCTTAGAAAGGAAACTTCTGTTATGGCTGCCTAAATTGGCTATGCCCTAAAAAACCTGCATGCGGCATTATTTTTCCATTCGGTTATGAAGCAAGAGATTTCACATCACCGTCAGCTTGTAAAAGGAGACCTTATAGAAATTTATGCAAAAAGGATGGCTAATTTGGGCAGCATTTTCTCTGCCACATATTTTCACTACTAAAAAATGATAAATATGGAAAGATTTATATATCTGACAAATAAGCGCTCATCAAAATGGATGCCGACAGGGAACCGGGAAANNAATCAGATAATAAGGCAGTAGAGTACAAAACAAACGGGACTGGGTTCGTCATGGGCGACAAATATTACACCGTAGACCACGTCGTCTCCAGATATGAAAAGATGCTCATCAGTGGAGCCCTGACTCTGGTGGTTCCGGTAGAAAGGGAGAAAGAAATCACTTCCATAGACGACATACCTCTTGAGGAAATCGTGAACGACAAGAACGCCGATGTTGCGGTTTTCAGGCTCCCAAAGGAATTATGCGCAAAATACTGCAACGACCTCGCTTATTCGACGGAACCGCTTGAGATCGGCCAGCAGGTCTATTTTATCGGCAATCCGAACAATACGGGCAAGGTGTTCAGGATGGCGAGGATAGGAAGGCTAAACCTTCCAAAGGAAATGAATGGGGGATATGGATATGATGGTGATATTGGACTCGATACTTACGCAGTAATGGGGGATTCTGGAAGCCCCGTGTTCAACATGAAGGGAAGAGTCATTGGAGTTATGCATGCTGTTGCCGGAACCATGGGATACTTCAAGCCTATCAAGCATTTTATCGAGGCAGGAAATATCGAGGCAGGAAAATGACGCCGCCTGAAACACCAGAACACCCGCCTATGGGCAAACTCTCTGGCGCACTTGAAGCGATTGTTAAACTCAATAAATTTGAAGTCCTAACGACGAAAGAGGGCAGTTTTCCTTTTTACAATCGGAATTGACTAGCATTTAGACGAAATTTATTTATAGTCATAAGCAAGAATGATAAATATGAAGCAGCTAATTGTGATTTTTATTCTTATTTTTCTTATGGGGTGCTCTATGCCGCAACCTGTAGACAACCTCAAGAAACTTGATGATAATCCAATAGTAAAAAAAGAATTAGAATTTTGCCCGATATTTAAGGATTGTAAGTTTCATCAAAGATATGAAGAAGAAAATGAATTAAGACTAATCTTATTAGATACCTGTAGCGTAGATTTAAAGGATTGGGAACTTGAAGCAGGGACAGACCTCATTGAAACAGGGAAAAGAATACAAAGTGGTTTAATGACATACCCAGAAGTTGAATCCCATAAAGTTGATTTCTGTTTCAAAGGAAGCCAAATTGGTGACAATGTCAATCACTACTATTGCAATATTACTATCAAAAAAGAACCAATTACTGATGAAAGTGGAAAAATATTAGTTGCTGGAATAAGAAAGAAAATCGGAGTTGAATATGAAGTAAGCAGGCGTAATTTAGTAAATTACTCTTGTTCTAATGATGAGGTTCTAAATTTAAGGATGGGTAACATCTAAAAATAAAATTAATACTTAAACCTTCTCTCATATTCCTTGTGGTCAAACCATTCAAGAACAATGCTCACAACAACCAATTCTTCATTAACAATTGAATACATCAATCTCCAACCTCTTGGTAAATCATATTTCCAAAGGTTTTTGATATTTTTCTTTGTGTATTCTGATGGGATTAATCTTTTCGGTACTTGGATTCCACAAAAAGCATTTTGTTCAATGTTATCTATTGCTTGATTCATCAAACGAAATAACTCTTTTTCAGAATTGTCTCATTTTCCCAATTTGTAGAACGCTACCTTAATAGTCCCGCGGGATAAG
>DUHN01000079.1 GCA_013330825.1 Candidatus Woesearchaeota archaeon
GCCTCTGCCAGGGCCTTGTAGGTCGTCACTTTCCCCTTGGGAACTTTCCGCAGCAATGCATAGCACCGCTCGTTGAACGATTGCTTCTTTGGTATTGCCATTTGTTTCCTCCTTACCCGCTTCGCGGGAAATGGTTTCGCGCGGCCACAATGCCCCAGGGCCGCGCATCCTTGGCGCCCACATCGGGGCGCCGAATCAACGCGCGCCCGGCGCAGCTCTGGAGGGCGCGCCACCCTCTTCCGCCGAAGGTTCCTGGAAACCGAAGATTTCCGGAACCCCGGAAACGCATTGCGTGTCCCATGGCGGCGTTGAACGTCAAAAACACTCTAAATATTTAAAAACACACCCTGGTTTGCCCTTCCTGACTCTCGGGGCCGTAGTGTAGCTTGGCTATCACTCAAGGCTGGGGGTCTTGCGACCGGGGTTCAAATCCTCGCGGCCCCACTTTTTCTTTACCCTCCCTGCGGTCGGGCAAAGAAAACCTGGACTAAAAGAAAATGCCTTCGGCGAACCTTGTCCGGTCTCCGGGTGAAGTGAGGATACCTCGCAACCCCCTCTCTTTCTTGCAGGGATGATGACAACTCAAATTGTTTTATTTAAAAGCAAATCTTTATATATCACAACAAGGATAGAGGAGGAGGTGCCGTCATGTCCAGGAGCCGCTTTGCCCCCCTTTCGTTCATTCTTCTCGTCCTCTTCGCCGTAGCAGTCCACGCACAACCCTCTCCGGAGACGTTCTCGGCCGTTGTGGAGCCCATCCAGAGCACCATCGCGGTGAATGAAACGGCATCGTTCAACATCACCATCTCCAACGGCTACAGGGAGTTAAAGGAATTCCGGATAGAGAAGGTAGGTTATCCGTTCTGGGACATGTATGTGCTGCCGATGGCCAACCCGATCTCGGTCGTCGTCCCCCCCGGCGACCAGCAGAGCGTCGTCCTCTACGTCAGGCCCCTGCACATCACCGCCGTGGACACCTACACGCTGGACACCAACATCGCGGATGCTTCCACCGGCAGGAAGCAGATCATCCCCATCACCGTGGGCATAAAATCGACCGAAGGGCAGATACAGGGCTATGTGCCGACGGTCCTCACCCAGGTGCAGATGCCCTCGTCGATAGACCCGCGCCAGCCGCTGAAGGTCAGCATCAGCCTCAACAACCAGAACGCCCTCGACTATCCCAATCTCACCATACGCCTCAACAGCGCCCTGCTCAACAGGGACTATGCCTACCAGCTCGGCCCGAAGGAAGAGAAAGGAATAGACATCTCCATCGACCTCGATCCGCAGACGCCTCCCCAGGAGAGCCGCCTCACCATCTCCATCCTGAGAGGCGACAAGAGCATCATCACCCCCATCACCAAAACACTGGCCATACAGGAATATACAGTCAAGGATGAGCAGCCCGTCCAGAGCAGCTTCCTCAAGAGCCAAAAGACCATCTCGTTCAGCTCCAACAACCAGAAGTACCGGGGCCTGGTCAAGGAAGAGACCTCGCTGTTCAGGAGCCTCTTCACCTCGACAGAGCCCAAGGCCTCGCTCACCTCAGAGAACGGCCAGCGCTACCAGGTCTGGAACGTGCAGCTTGACTCCTCCCGGCAGATGCGGATGACCGTGACAGAGAATTACAGGCCCCTGGTCGTCATCATCGCCGTCATCATCATCCTCATCGTCCTGTACTTCGTCTTCCGCAGCCCGATCGTCATCATGAAGGAGGTGGCCGCGGTGTCCATGAAAGAGGGAGGCATCTCGGAAGTGAAGGTCATCATCCGCGTCAGGAATAGGGGAAGGGAGCCGCTGGCCGACATAGAAGTCGGCGATGTCGTCCCTCACATCGCGGCCGTCGAGAGGGAAACCGCCTTGGGGGTCATCCATCCGGAGAAGATCACCTCCCACCACAAGGGCACCATCCTGAAATGGACCGTCCATCATCTTGAGCCCAATGAAGGCGTCATCCTCTCCTACCGCATGAAGTCCCGCCTCACCATTCTGGGAGACTTCCATCTTCCCTCGGCCACCGCGCGGTGCAAGTACAGGAATTCCTACGTCATCACCAACTCAAACAGGGTGACGGTCAACAACTAACGCAGAAGGCGGGTTATTCAGAATCTTCCAATTACTTTCCTCTGCCCAGGATTTCGTCCAGCGTCGTTTCTCCCACAATGTTCACCCGCTGATCGTCGGGTCCTCTCATATTGTCGGATAAAAATAGCGTGTACCCTGCATCAAGGAATTCGCGGATAATTCCCCTGAATGTTGACCTCACATAAACTCGGTCAAGCGCATATCCCCATCGATATGCGTCCCTCATTTCGTGCAGGAGAATTCCACTCGCTGAGTAGATGAGCTTTATTTCCTTTATTCCGATGGCCCCTCTGATTTTTCCGAAGGGGTCAGATATGAACGGCATTGACGACTGCCCTTGGTATCCTACAAGAGGGAGGTTTTTCCTACGATCCATATCATATGCTTCTTCCCCAAGATTGGCGCCTGTCGTCTTCTGATACACTGCCAGTTTTTTGCCTTCATGGAGATGCTGCTCGATGAGAGCAACAACATTCTCATCCCGCATCCACTCAAATCCACCTGAAAGAACTGGCCTGTAGAGTCCCCTTCTGATACCAAGCTTCATGCTTCAGGAACTCCAGAGCAAAATATAAATTTATCCCTTGTACGCCTTCCCGATCAGGTCGCTCTTCGTGATGACGCCCGCGACCTTCCCCTGCTCGGTGACCACGACCATGGGGCAGTGCCGCAGGAGCGAGGAGACCATGTCGAGGGAGGCGTTCTTCGGCACCGCGGGAGGGGCATCCGCCATGATCTCCCGCACCGTCCTGGCTTTCTGCTCCATCAGCGCGTCGAGGATGAGGCCTTCCGACACCAGCCCGGTGATGTGGCTGTTCTCCATGACCGGCAGCTGTGAGATCTGGTGCTTCTTCATCAGGGAGATGGCGTCCCGTATCTCCGCCCCCGCGTCGATGCTGATGACTTTGGTGTTCATGATCTGGGATGCGGCCACCTGCCCCTTCGTCTCGAGGTCCTCGAGCACGCGGAAGATCTGCTTCACTTTCGTATAGGTGGGATCAAGCCGCTTCGCCTCTATCTTCGCGATGAGCGACTGGGAGACGTTCGCCCGTTTCGCCAGCTCGAACTGGGTCATGCCAAGTTTCTTCCGCGCGCGCTTGATGTCGTCGATGTCGTACATGCTCCCAACCCCTAAAAGCCGGATGCCAATCCCTGCGGGGGCAGTGGACTACTAATATATAATCCTTTTTATTCCTATAAGAATATCCAAAACAACAACCTTTTTATAACGCGCGCATTGTGCCCTGGTTTTAGCATATCGAGGTGGTTCCATTGGCGAAAATAGAATACTTTACATCGGAAAGCGTGACCGAGGGTCATCCGGACAAGATCTGCGACCAGATAAGCGACGCCATCCTGGACGAGCTCTACAAGCAGGATCCGTATTCCCGCGTCGCGGTGGAGACCCTGACGACCACGGGACTCGTCGTCGTCGCGGGCGAGGTCACCACGAAAGGATACGCGGACATCCAGCACATCGTCAGGCGCACGCTCAAGGAGATCGGCTACACCAATCCCGAGTTCGGCATCGACCACAATGACGCCGGGGTGCTGGTCAGCATCCACGGCCAGAGCCCGGACATTGCGCAGGGCGTGGACGAGCGGGCAGCCGAAGGGAAGGACACCGCCGAGCAGGGCGCGGGCGACCAGGGCATGATGTACGGCTTCGCCACCAACGAGACCCCCGAGCTGATGCCCCTCCCCATCATCCTGGCCCACAGGCTGACGCGCAGGCTCGCTGAAGTGCGCAAGAACGGCATGATCAAGGGCCTCGGCCCGGATGGGAAATCGCAGGTCAGCATTGAATACCATGACGGCAAGCCAAAGAGGCTGAGCGCGGTGGTCATCGCGCAGCAGCACACCGACGATGTCCCCGAGCAGAAGCTGAAGGAAGAGATCTTCGAGAAGGTCGTCAAGCCCGTGTGCAAGGGAATGCTGGACAACAGCACGCGCGTCCACATCAACGCCACTGGCAAGTTCGTCATCGGCGGCCCGGAAGGCGACAGCGGACTGACGGGAAGGAAGATCATCGTCGACACCTACGGCGGCATCGGCCGCCATGGAGGGGGCGCATTCTCCGGGAAGGACCCGTCCAAGGTGGACCGCTCCGGCGCGTATGCCGCGCGCTACGTCGCGAAGAACATCGTGGCTGCGAAGCTCGCGGACAAGTGCGAGGTGCAGATCTCCTATGCCATCGGAGTGGCGAAGCCGACGTCTGTCAACGTGGACTGTTTCGGCACCAACAAGATCCCGCAGGAGAGGATTGTGGAGCTGGTGAACGCCCACTTTGACCTCCGCCCCAAGGGCATCATCCAGATGCTCAATCTCCGGCGGCCCATCTACCGCCAGACCGCGGCGTACGGCCACTTCGGGAGGGAGGAGCCGGAGTTCACGTGGGAGAAGACGGACAAGGCTGAAGAGCTGAGGAAGGCGGCCAAATAACATTCCTGCTCCTTCCTAGGCAGCGCCTTTTTTGTGAGCGGTGCTGCAATGTGCGGCAGCGGCAGTGGGAGGGGACGCGCCCTACGGGACGGACCCACTCCTCCATTGCGGGTTCTGTTGCGCTAAAGGGTGGTTTATAAGTCGGTTATTCACGGATAAATGGGTTCTGTTGCGCTAAAGGGTG
>DUHN01000054.1 GCA_013330825.1 Candidatus Woesearchaeota archaeon
CTTGAAGGCCTGCGGCCTCCTGACGGGGGAGGCAAGGCGGTGGATCCGGCCAATCTCTGACTCTGAAAGCCTGTCCCTCACCAGGTCCTTGGCGACAACGTGCGGCACGCGAAGCATCTTAAGGCGTTCGTTCTCCTCTACGTACAGGCTTATCTGCATGTGAATCTGAACAAGGGTGCGGATTTATGTAGTTTTCGGTTGGGCATATTTTCGGATGGTTCCACTGAAAGCAAAGAGCAGGCTATGTTCATCATCCAAGGGAGCAAACCTCAACATTTATAAATCACCTTCGCACGAAAACCGCCATGAAAAAGAGGCTGCTCATCCTGCTTCTGGTATTGCTGCTCCCTGCCGCGCAGGCCCACGAGGGCAATGACGCCTATGACCCTCTCGGCATGTGGAGGGTGGTGGGATTTGGTGTCATCATCCTCGCGTTGTTCGCGCTGGACGCGCTCTGCTTCAGCCACCACATCAGCGAATTCAGGAAGAAAGTGCTGTTCATCGCCACGGCCGCCTGCGTCCTGGCCGTGACCGCATACATCGTCGGCTCGACGGTCCTGCTCAACATCGCCTCCTCCACCCGGGGGCCGGTGCATTGGCACGCGGACTATGAGATCTGGGACTGCGGCCAGAGAGTGGAGCTTGTCGACCCGACGGGGCTCTCCAACAGGATAGGCTCTTCATCCTTCCACGAGCACAACGACGACCGCATCCATGTCGAGGGGCCGGTCATGAGCCCGGAAAACGCCAATCTGCAGGAGTTCTTCTCGGTTGTTGACGGGGAACTGTCGCAGGACGCCATCCGCATCCCGGCACAGGGCGGCATGGTCGAACGGGCCAATGGCCAGGACTGCGATGGGCAGCCGGCCGTGCTCCAGGCCTTCCTCCTGAGGGTCCTCAACCCGGATGACCGCAACGGATGGCTCTATTCCCAGCAGAAGCTGGATGATTTCGCGCAGTATGTCCTCGCTCCTCAAGAGCAGGTCCCTCCCGGAGACTGCATCATCATCGAGTTCGGGCCGGAGAAGGGCAGGACAGAGCATCTCTGCGAGACCTACAGGGTGGCGAAGGAAAGGGGTGAGCTCAATGGCGGTTGAGGCGTACCTTCCCGCGATCGGCGTCGTGACCATCACCGCGCTGGTAGATTCCGTCAACCCCTGCGCCATAGGCGTCCTCATCCTCCTGGCATCCATGCTGCTGGTGCTCAAATCGAGGAAGGAGCTGCTGCTCTACGGCCTCCTCTACATCCTCGCGGTCTTTGCCACCTACATTCTCGCAGGGCTGGGCATCCTGTATTTCCTCAATACCATCCCCCTCGCGCTCAGCGAGTACATCTCCATCATCGTGGGCATCGTCATCGTCATCGCCGGCCTCATCGAGATGAAGGACTACTTCTGGTATGGGCAGGGCATCTCTCTTGCGATTTCCCCGAAGCGTGCGAAACAGATCCACGAGATGACGCGCCGCGTCACCCTGCCGGGAGTCGTGCTGCTCGGCGTGTTCGTGGCCGCGGTCGAGCTGCCCTGCACCGGCGCCCCTTACATGGCCATCCTGCTCCTCCTCTCCCAGAACTTCGACGCGACGGCCGCCATCATGCTCGTGTGGTACAACCTCCTGTTCGTCGCCCCCCTCATCGTCATCCTGCTCCTTATCTATACCGGCACCAAAGTGCAGAAGGTCAAGAGGTGGAAGATGCAGAACCGGGCCACCATGCGCCTGGCCATCGGCATCACCCTCGTCCTCCTGGGATGGATATTGATCCTCATCGCTAACGGCACCATCAACCTGGCATAGCACATGGCAAAAAAAGAGCAGAAGCAGGGAAAGGACATATCCGAAGATGGCCCGGTGATTGTGAAGCGCGGCGCCCACGCAGAGGAGTATGACGAGCGCAAGGTGTACGCCTCTGTCTATTTCTCCTGCAGGAACGCCCACCTGTCCGAGCAGGAGGCGGAGGCCATCGCCGAGAAAGTGGCTCCCGTGATAACCGGGCAGGCCAAAAAGGAAAAGATTATATTGTCCGACAGGATTTTGCGCCTTATCACGGGGGAGCTGCGGAAATACAGCGAGGACGCGGCGTTCCTCTACGAGACCCACCGCGACCTTTCGTAGGGGCCAAAAGGGAGAAGGAGGGCGGGAACAATCACCATGGCAGCGAAAAAACAGAAGAAGGCGGCGAAGAAGGCAAAGGCCAAGAAAGCGGCGAAGAAGGTCGTCAAGAGCGGCAAGAACGTGTGCGAGTTCTGCTGATAGTTGATTTGCGTTTTTGTTTTTTCTTGTGTTCCGGTTCTGTGGTGTTTATCCCCAAATCCAAAACCTTTAAATAAAGCGCTTCTCCTTCCAGTCCGATACATTTACAAAAACAGTAAAGGGAAGGTGGTTGATGATGAGATACGGAGCAATAATTCTGGTTGCGGTGGTCATGGGCCTGCTGCTCACCGGCTGCGCGCAGAGCAGCCCTCCGACGGGCTACGCGGCCTACAGCGGCGCCCAGGGACAGCAGCAGCAATACGTGGGCGGCGGCTGCGGCGTCGCGCCTCCTGAAGCAGGGGACGCGAAGGATGTGGGAGAGGCGTCAGCCGCATCGGCTGCGTAACATTAGCATCACATGAGCCTGAGCAGAAAGGAGCGCCAGCAGATGCAGCGCGAGGAGCGCGCGGGGTCTTCCCACCACGAGGAGCCGCAGGGCGTTCATTCCCGGAAGAAGAGCAGGCTGTGGCTCTACGCCGGCATCGGGGCGGCAGTTCTTCTGCTCATCGCCATCAGCGCAAGCGCCTACTACTGGCTCACGCCGGGCCCATACGACAAGTTCGCGGAATGCCTGGAGAGCAAGGGAGCCGTGATGTACGGCGCCATGGGATGGTGCGAGTATACCCAGGGCCAGAAAGCCATGTTCGGCAAGTCATTCAAGTTCATCGACTATCACGAGTTCACAGAGTACCCGGAGGAATATGGAGAGATAAAAAAGACCCCCACCTGGATCATCGGCGGGAAAGTGTATGAGAACACCCAATCCTTTGAGGACCTTTCACGATTGACGGGCTGTCCACTGCAATGAGCGCGAAAGCAAAAAAAGAGGGCGGCGTGAAAAAGGAGTCCCGCAAGAAAGAGAGGAGAGAAGGGCTGCTCTCCTTCATCTGGAACGGCGTCAGGAAGAACAAAATATCCCTTGCGGTCATGCTGTTCCTCGATGCCGCGTTCATCGCCGCCCTGCTGCTGCTGGGCAGCCTGGTGATGGCCATCGCCCCCTCATTGAGGATATCATCCATCCTGTCCATGCCCCTTGCCGCCATCTGGTACGCCGTCTCCCTGATGGCCGCGTACGCCCTGATTCTCCTCCTCGTCTACTCGTTCGTCAAGTACATGGTGCTGCACTATGTCCGCTCGCTGTTCACCTCCTCTGCATTGTCGTTCTCCCGGTTCTGGGGATTCTACGCCCTGAATGTCCTCCTGCTCGTGATTTTCGGGTTCGTCTTCATCCTGATCTCCTATTTCATCGGCGCGGTCAAGCAGCCGTTTGCCGCCGTGGGCCTGCTGGTGACCGGCATCCCCTTCTTCCTCGTGCTGCTCATCTGCCTCAACACGGCTCACGCGCTCTACCATTCCTCCGGTGATAACCCCATAAGGACATTGGGGAAGTCGCTGTCCTTCATCTTCACGGGGATGGGCGCATACGTGAAAGTGCTTGGCGCGGGCGTGGGATTCCTGCTGGTGGTGTGGGTGCTCCTCTATCTGACGGGGTTGGCCATCTACAGCACTGCCGCCTCAGATTACCAGCGCTATGTCTCGCTCTATAATGGGTTCAGGCAGGCCTCCGAGGTGCTCGGCCCGGCCATCATCTACCTGTTTGTGATCTTCAACCGCCTCGGCTTCTACGCCGTGGTACTGAGGCAAAGGCATGATCCTGCACACCATTGATCCTGTCCTGTTCTCCCTCGGGCCGTTCAGCGTCAGGTATTACGGCATCATCTATGCGCTGGGCTTCGTGTTCGGGTATCTCTTTTTCAACCACCTGGCCCGGAAGAGGCACATCATCCTCAATGAAGATGACGTCAATGAGCTCGCTTTGTATATCATCCTCGGGACCGTGATTGGCGCGCGGCTCTTCTACGTGGTGTTCTACAATGCGCCCTACTATCTTTCCCACCCCTTTGAGGTGCTTGCGGTGTGGCATGGCGGCCTGTCGTTCCATGGCGGCCTGCTTGGCGGCGTCCTCGGCATCGCGTACTTCTCCCGGAAGAAGAAAGTCCACTTCTACGACCTCACGGACATCATCAGCATCCCCACGGTCTTCGGCCTGGCACTGGGCAGGATCGGCAACTATCTCAATGGCGAGCTCTATGGGAGGGCGACAAGCGTGCCGTGGTGCATCGATTATTCCCAGAACGCCCATCTCGCGGACAAGCCCGTCGGCTGCCGCCATCCTTCCCAGCTGTACGAGTCCTTGTACAGTTTCGTGATTTTCGCCGTGCTGTGGCTGCTGGAGAGGAAGAACCTGCCGCGCGGCGCCATGACCTGGCTCGCGGTGGCGATGTACGGCCTCTTCCGCACCCTCGCGGAGCTCTTCCGGCAGCCCGACGCCCAGCTGGGCTTCCTCTGGGGCGGCCTCACCATGGGCCAATTATTGAGCATCCCGATGTTCCTGGTGGGGGCATATATGGTATGGAGGATCACAGCGAAAAAATAAAAAATCAAGAGCATTCCTTCCTGAAAAACGCCCACTCCTCGCATTCCCTGCCATTGGGCAGGATGCAGACGCCGTACTGGCCTTCTGCGTTTTCCCGCATCTCCAGCTTGCCGCCCTGCTCCACGCAGTATTCGGATGCGGGGTTCGCCACCTCTACCTGGCCTGGCGTTGCGGGCTGCTCTGCGCTCTTCGCGCAGGATGCCAGCAGGAGCGCAAGAAAAGCCATGCACAGGAGAATCATTTTCTTTTTCATGGAAACACCTCCCAGTGCATCTTTATGCTTTCTGCATATAAATTTTTCCGGGATTTCCCTGCAAACAAGCCGGATTTCCCCGCAACCCTTAAATACCACAAACTTAACACCCGTTAAGTATGGATGACCTGGACCAGCTTATCGTCAGGGAGCTCTCGAAGAACGCGAGGACGCCGTTCCTGCACATAGCGAAGAAGGCGAAGGTTTCCGAATCCACTATCCGCAAGCGCATCGCCGCGCTGGAAGGGCAGGGCATCATCAGGAAATACTCTTTGGTGGTCGACCACGCCAGGCTGGGCTTCACCAACCACGTCTTCATGGGGGTGGACGCGCTGCCGGAAAGGTACCTCGATGTGGGCAAGGAATTCAGGAAAGTGCCGGAGATAAGGCATGCCTGGTCCTCATCCGGCGACCACATGTTCATGCTCGAGCTGCTGGCCAGGGACAACGACCACCTCCAGGACGTCTCCGACCGCATCAGGAAGATTGCGGGCGTCACCAGGATCTGCCCGGCAGTCGTCAAGGAAGCCCTGAAGGGCGAAGTGTGAGAGGACGAATTTCGCACTCTTATCTGCCAGCATTCGCCGCCGCGTCCGTTAAGTTTATATTCTCCTACCCACCCTGGACTTAACAGTCGTTAATTTCGGTGGAAAAATGCTCGAAAGTTTCCTCATCACATCAAGGGAAACCTTGGAGGCCAGCCTCGTGGTGGGCATCGTGTTTGGCTATCTCAACCGCACCAGCCAGCACAGCTACAAGAGGGTTGTGTACTACGGCATCGCTGCCGGCGTGCTGCTCAGCATGCTCGCCGCGCTCCTGTTCATCAGCATAGCCGGGGAATTCGCGGGCAGGGCTGAGGAGATATTCGAGGGCATGACCATGATGGTGGCTGCCGTGCTCCTGACGACCATGATCCTCTGGATGCTCAGGCAGCAGCGCATCGCCAGACAGCTTGAAAGCAGGGTCGCGTCCCACATCCAGAAGGCGCAGGTGAGCGCGTGGGGCGAGTGGGGGCTGTTCCTCCTTGTCCTCATCGCGGTGCTGCGCGAGGGCGTCGAGACCGTCATCTTCTTCGGGGCCATCAGCTACAGCTCAGGCGTCAGCCTCCTCGGCGGCCTGCTTGGGGTCGCGGCTGCCATCGCGATAGGGTACTTTTTCTTCATGGGGACGAGAAAAGTCAACCTCAGGAGGTTCTTTCATGTCTCAAGTGTGCTCCTCATATTGTTTGCCGCTGGCCTGGTGGCGCATGGCGTCCATGAGTTCGAGGAAGCGGGCCTCGTCAACGGCATCATTGCCCCGGTGTGGGACATCAACCCCGTGCAGAACGCAGACGGCTCTTATCCGGCCCTGCACGAGAAAGGCGCGGTCGGGAGCTTCCTTGTCGGCCTCTTCGGCTACAACGGCAATCCCAGCCTGGTCGAGGTGCTTGCCTATGCCGCATACCTCAGCGCCATCTACGTCATCTACCGCAGGATAGAGTTCTCGAAGGGTGCAGGAGCAACTCAATAGGGAGCGCATTGGCTTTGCGCAAGTGAAGAAAGCCAAAGGGCTCTTTCTTGACCCGGCGGGTATCTCGTCATTTCTCCTTCGAAACAGAATACGGCCCCAGGTGGTATTTCTCGATGGCAAGGGTGACGAAGGTGATGAGCAGCGACAGTATCACCGGTCCGACGAAGATGCCCACGAAGCCGAACAGGCTCACGCCCCCGATCACGCCCGCGATGATGACGACGGGATGTATCTTGGCCGCGTCCCCTGCCAGCTTCGGCCGGAGGAAGTTATCCAGCGTGCTGATGATGAGCAGCCCGTAGAGGAAAAGCCCGATGCCCTGGTAGATGTAAAGGTCCGTGCCGAGCAGCATCCCTTTCCCGACGAGGTAGAGCGACGCCGGAAGCCAGATGATGCCCGTCCCCCCCACGGGGATGAGGGCGAAGAACCCCATGATCGCGCCGAGCAGGATGGGGCTCTGGAAGCCAACGACCCAGAAGCCGATCATGCCGAGGATGGCCTGGATGAACGCGACGAGGATGGACGCGAAGAGTATGCTGTGCGTCATGGTGTTGATGCGGTGCAGGATCTTCTCCATGTCCGCGGACTTGAAGGGCACGAACTCATAGACGCTCTTCCTGAATTTCTCCCAGTCGCGCAGCAGGAAGAAGGTGATGAAGAACGCGATGGCGATGTGGAAGAGCATGGATGGCACATTGAGGATGAACGCGATGGCGATGTTGAGCGAGGCGGAGACCAGCTTAGAGGACACCTGCTTCATCAGCTCTTCGGGAAGGAGTGTGTGCGTCCACTTGTCCAGGGACCGGATGCCGTCGCAGAGGAATGAGGAGTCCTGCGCGCAGCTGGACGTGAGCGCGGTGAGGCTGATCTGGCCGCTCGAGACCTCCGCCCTCGCCTGGGTGTAGAACGTGAAGACTTCCGCCGAGATGCCCCTCACAATCATGAAGAACGGGACAGTGACGACGAGGACCATGATGAGGACGGTCAGCAGGGAGGAGAGCGTCGGCCTCCTGATGTGCCTGTTCAGGAAGACATACAGGGGATAGAACAGGTACGAGAGGATAAAGCTCCACAGGAAGACGTTAATCAGGGGCTTGACGATGAGGAACGAGAGCAGCACGATGATGGCCAGCGCCACGATGAAGAGGTACTTGGTGTATTTGGTTTCCATGCGCTTAGTTCCCTGGCTCCAGACGAAATATCCCCTTGGCCGCTACCGGCGTGAATGTTCCTTATATTCTTTTTGCATCAGCAGGGCGTCTCCCTCGATGTTGGGGCTCTCGCTGATCAGGATTCCCCTAACGTTGAAGTCTGCGAGCGCCTTCATCAGCTCCTTGTACTTCAGGTCGGATTCCCTGAGGTTGAGGTGGTGCTTCTCGCCCTTCTCCCCGTATGCGATGCCGGCGGCGTGCGCGTGGATGTTGCGCAGCCCGTCCCTGCCGAGCGTCTTCTCCACGCTCTCCAGGATGGACGCGAATTCCGGGTAAGTGTTGTACTTCCCGTTCGTGCGCGCGTGGAAGTGGGCGAAGTCGATGCACGGCATGACCTGGTCGAATTCCGCGCTCAGCGCAAGCAGCTCGTCCATGTCGCCGAACTGCGACGGTTTGCCGGTCGTCTCCGGCCGCACCCAGAGGCCAATGCCTTCCTCTTTCAGTGCTCTCACGATGCGCTTCACGGCATTCCTGACATTGGCGAACGTGGATTCCTTGGTCTCCTTTTGGTAGAACCCGGGATGGAAGCAGACGGAGTAGCCGCCGCACAGCCCCATGATCCGGCAGGAGTCCACAATCCTCCTGATGCTGGCGTCGAGCGTCGCCTTCTCCAGGCTGTTGAGGTTGATGAAATACGGGGCGTGGCACGTCAGCACAATCCCTGCCTTCTTCGCGGCCTCCCGGACAACGGGGGCCTTCCCCTTCGAGATGTTGATGCTGCGGACGAACTCCAGCTCCATCGCCCCCAGGCCCATTTCCCTGACGGCGGGAATGGCCTCCTGCGTGGGGCTCCCGCGCGCGGCGTGGGGGATGCCCGCGGTGCCGAAGAGGAGCGTGTGCAAAGCATCCATGGAGAACTCACACCTTCAGGCTGACTACCTGCGAGATGCCGTGCTCGTTCATCGACACGCCGTAGAGGTGGTCCGCTGCCGAGATCACGCCGTCGTTGTGCGAGATCACCACATACTGCGCCTTCTCGGAGTATTTCCTGAGCAGCTCCGCCAGCCTATGGGAGTTGTGCTTGTCCAGCGCGGCGTCAACCTCATCGAGTACATAGAACGCGGCCGGCTCGTGCTCCTGGATGGCGAAGATGAATGCCAGTGCGGTCATGGTATTCTCCCCTCCGGACAGGCTGCGGATGTCGAGGAACTTGCTGCCGGAGATCTTCACGTTGATCCTCACTCCCGCGTCGAACGGGTTCTCCGGGTCCTCGATGACGAGGTACGCCTCCGCTCCCTTGCTGGTGAGCATGGTGAAGAACTTCTGGAAGTTGGCGTTGACCACGTCGAAGGTCCTCATGAACAGCTCCTTCTTCCTGCCATCGATCTCGTTCATCAGGGCGACGACATCCTCCTTCTCCTTGCTCAGGCTGGCTTTCTTCCCGAGAAGGTCGTTGTACTGCTTCTCCACGCTCTCGTAGATGTCCAGCGCCCGCATGTTCACCGCGCCGATGTCCTCCCGCGCGCGCTCGAACTTCGAGATCTCCGCCTTCAGCTCCTGCTCTGACTTCTCCAGGTCGAGCGGGACGCCCTCGTACTGGGCGAATTCCTCCTGCATCGCGGTGAACGCGGCGACCGCCTCGGCCTTCTTGAGGGAGAACATGTTGGACCTTATCTCTATCTGGCGCGCCTCGTCCTTCTTCTTCTCCATCGCAATCTGGTTCCGCGAGAGGTCGTCCTTGACCTCGTTCGCCTTGGTGAACAGGCTCTTGAACTTGGTGTAGAACTCCTTGGCCGCCTTCTCCTTGTGCCCGAGCATGGATTCGCTCTCCGTGAGCCTGGCGGACGCCGACTCCAGCTCTGCCCTGAACTGCTGCTCCTCCCGGTCGATCTGCTTGAGGATGGCGTGGATCTTGTCGTGCTCCGGCTGCGTGATGTCCTTGAGCATCTTCTCCGCGTTCTTCAGCTCCATGGAGAGCCGGATGGATTCGTCATTGAGCTCGCGGTGCTTCTGCTCGAAGGCGTTGAGCTCCGCGATGAGCGTGGGGTTGTTGAGCTGGGTAATCGCGCCCCTCAGCTTCTGCTTCTCTATCTTGAGGGTGGCCAGCTCCCTGTTCTGCTCCGAGACCTGGCTGATGACCTCGTCGATGGCCTTGTCGAGGGCATTGTCCTGCTCCTGGAGATCCTGCTTCCTGGAGGAGGGCGAGCCGAGGTCATGCCCCTCCATGGTGAGCGATTTCTCCGCCTTGATGATCTCGCCCTCAAGCTCCGCCTTGAGCTTCCTGAGCGAGGTGATGTTCTCCTCGTTCTCGAGCTTCTTCTTCTCGAAGACGCCGATGTTCTCCTGGTAGTTCTGCACGGCCTGCTCGCATTTCCCGATCTCCTCGGAAAGCTCCTTCTGGCCGAAGCCGAACGCTTCCTTCTTGCGCTCGCGGAAGCCGCCCTGCATGGCTCCGGAGCGCTCCGCCAGGTCGCCGTCCAGCGACACGAACTTCGCGCTGCCCACGCCGAGCCTCACCGCGACATCGATGGAATCCACCACGATGGTGTTCTCCAGGACATAGGAGAACGCCTTGGAGAATTTGGAATCGAATTCCACCAGGTCGATCGCGAACCCGTGCGCTCCGGGGGATGTGGCGGGCTTTTCAAGGCTCTTCTCCTTCTCCCGGCCGTGCATCCTGTTCAGCGGCAGGAAGGATGCCGTGCCGAGCTTGTTCTGCTTGAGGTACCTGATGCAGTCCGCGGCTATCTTCTCGGTCTCGACCACGATGCTCTTGATCCTGTTCCCGGCCGCGATCTCCAGTGCCAGGGCATATTTCTGGTTGACATGGCCGAGCTCCGCAATCGTGCCGTAGATGCCGGGCTTGCTGGTCTTCAGCTCAAGGATCCTCTTGATGGCTACCTCGCCTCTCGACATCTCCTGGATGCCGATGTTGCGCGCCTTCAGCCGGGACATCTCCTCGGTGGCGCGGAAGAGCTTGGTCCGGAGGTCCGTCAGGTGGGCCGCGTGGGAGGAATCCTCGTCGAGGCACTTGTTCAGCTCCAGGGTGGCTTTCCTGAACTCCTGGCGCTTGCGCTGGATCTCGTCGAGCTGGGCGCGGTGCTCCTTCTGCCTATCCGAGACTTCCGAGATGCGGTCGTCCACCAGGGCGATCTCCGAGCCCACTTTGTCCTTCTGCCTGATGAGGTCATGCTGCTTCTCGCGCAGGATGTGCACCTGCTTCTGGATGTCTTCCGCCCTCTTGTCGATGTCCTCGATCTTGCGCTCGATGGAGCCGATGTCGTCAAGGTTGTTCTTCGCCTTGAACTGCGCGACCTTGTGGGCAATCTGGCTGGATTCCTTCTCCTTGGCGGCGAGCGTGTCCCTCAGCCGGGTCTGCTCCTCGGCGAGCATCTCCTTCTTCTTGGTGAGCTCGTCCAGGGAAGCCCTGAGATCCTGCCGCCGGTTCTCCAGCTTCGACAGCTCATGCCGCACGTTCTCGCTGCGCGAGGTGAGCCTGGTGATATCTATCTTGAGGGCCTCGACTTCCTTGTTGAGCTTGAGCTGCTCCACTTCCCCCTTCTCCTCGATCTCGCGGTTGAGGTCGAACAGCTCCTTTTCGCGCTGCTCGCTGACCTTCTTGAGGTTCTCGACCTTCTCGGTAATCTTCTGGAGCTCCGCGGCCAGCTCCGTGATCCTGTCTTCGGTCTCCTTCCGCTCGCTTTCCTTTTTCCCCATCTGGATTTTGAGGTAGGACGCCTTGTTCTGCCTGATCCTGTCGTTCATCTCCTTGTATTTCAGCGCCTGGTCGCGGTCCTTCTTCAGCTCGTGGAGGTAGCTCTCGCGCTCCTTGAGGATGATCTCCGTCTCCTTGAGGTGCTGCTCCACCTTCTCCAGCTCGAGCAGGGCCTTGTGCTTCTTCTCCTCGTAGACCGAGATGCCGGCGATGTCCTCGATGAGGATGCGGCGCTGCTCCGGCGGCATCTCCACGAAATGCACGATGTCCCCCTGCAAAATGACGTTGTAGCCGTCCGGGTCTATCTTCGCCACGTTGAGGAGCTCGACGATCTCCCTCCTCGTCACGGTCTCGTCGTTCAGCCGGTAGATGGATTGGCCGCTCTGCTTCACGATGCGCGTGACCTTGATCTCGTCGGCGTTAATGGGAAACACCCGCGGGCTGTTGCTGAAGCAGATCGTGACTTCCCCGTGCTTCGCCGGCTTCTTGGCCTTGCCGCCGTTGTAGACGAAGTTGGCCGCCTTCTCCGCGCGGAGGTCCTTGGAGGACGACTTCCCCAGCACGAAGCACAGGGCATCCATGACATTGGACTTGCCCGCGCCATTGGGTCCGAGGACGCAGTTCAGGTGCTCGCCGAACACGATCTCCGTGTGCTTGGCGAAGCTCTTGAAGCCCTGCATCACCATCCTCGTTATCCTGGTCTGGGTGCCTTTCTGCACGGGAACGGGGACGTGGATGGGTGAAGAAGTCTCCGCCACCGCCTCCTGCGCCTGCCCGGTTTCCATGGGAAAATCCACTCTTCCGTCTTATTTAAAGGTTTTTGTTGGATACAGACGGGAGAGACCCTTAAGATAAGGGAACGCACAGGGCATCGGCATCAGGTGAAACGCCTTCGACGTGGACAGCAAGGGCGTCGTTGGGGTCGCCCCTACGGGAAAACAGCCCTTTCAACTGCGACAGCGGTGCGTTTCAAGCCGATGCCCCGGGCGTAGCGAGGCGTTCCCGCGCCTTAAGTTAAGGGTCTCCAGACGGGAAGGGACAAGCATTAAATAGTTTGGATGCCGGAAGTGCATTGTGGCGGCCCACCACTATCTAGAAGCAGGCAATACGGCGCGTGGCAGCGGTTCTTCCATTGTTCCTAGTGCTCTTTCCGAGCCTGTTCGTTTCTCAAGAGCCATGGGCCATTGTGTTATAGAAATTGCCTATCAGATGGCAGACTTTCCAGCAAGAGTGTGGAGGTATTCTCCAATACCGTATTGCTCCCCCAATATCCTTCTCTGGACAGGGATCTATGCTGCCTATTCCGGCGTCGTGCAGAGCGCCGCCAATCAAGCGAGGCAAGATGTTGATCTCCTGGCGGCGATGGCGGATTCTTTTCTGCCTGTCCGGAAGGAGCTTCATAGGTGAAGTTGGCCTGTTCCGTCACAGTCCCAGAAATTTCTCCACCTTCTCCTTGTCCTTCCCTTGCACCAGCACCTTGCCGTTCTTGTAGAGGGTGACGGTGCAGTGCCCTTTCAGGCGGAGCTCCTCGTGGGCAGAGGCAACCGGGACAGGGGTGTAGCCCAACTCCTCGAGTTGCCTCATCTTCTCCCTGACGCCCTTGTCCTTCTCCGCCGAGACCGCCTGCGAATACTGNNTCCAGGGTGGACTGGAACTTCGAGGAGAGCTTGTCCTGGTACGGGGCCCAGCTCTTCCGGAACAGCTCGGGATAGTCGGCGTGGTGCTTCTCGAAGAACGCCACGGTCTTGGGGTCGGAGAGGTAGCCGGAGCCGAAGTCGATGCCGACCTCTTTATGGAGCTTCCGGACTTCCGCGTCCCTGGTCACCTTGGCCAGGATGGATGCCGCCCCCACGGTGACGTAATGCGTGTCCGCCTTGTGCTCGACCACGAGCTTCGGCTTGTGCCGCAGCTTGGAGAGGAGGAGGCTCTTGTACTGGGAAAGGTTGGTGCTCGGCGAATCGATGTAGGCGAGGTCCGGCCTGAGCGTGTCCAGGATCTCGACCGTCTTCTTTGCCTCCAGCCTGTTGAGGTTGAGCCCGTCATGGCCCCGCACCGCGGCATCGATCTCCTGGGGAGAGATGATCAGGATGGCGGATTCCCTGATGGCCTCCGTGATGCCGCCGAAGAGCCGCTCCCTCTCGGGAGGGGTGAGCAGCTTGGAGTCCTTCACCCCCAATGCCCTGAGCTTCCTCTCGTCCTTCTCGTCGATGAGCACGCCTGCCATCACCATGGGGCCGATGATGGGTCCCCGTCCCGCCTCGTCAACGCCGCAGATGGTCTTACCTAGCATACCAGCTTCACCAGTCCAGACACCAGCTTGTCGATATCGCTGCGATTGTTATAGACGCTCAATGAAATGCGCACGCCTCTGGGCGTCGTAGAGACAATGATATTCTTCTTGGCCAGGCGGCGAACGATGTCTTTTGGGTGTTTCGTGTCAATGACGGTGATGCCGGACCGGCACTGCTTATACAGGGGAGTGACGATCCTGACATTTTCTTTTCTCAGTTTTTGGACGAGGTAATCGTCCAGCTCGGATATTTTTTTCTCGACGGCCGTTGTTCCGATTTTGTTTAGAAAGTCGAGGGCGCCTCCCAGCGCGAAAATGTTGGGAAAATTTGGACAGCCTACTTCCAGTTCCCTTGCATCCTTTTTTAGATCAAGGCTTCTGTTGTCCTTCAATTCCGGGACGCTGACGCTGTTCCATCCTGCTACCGGGAAGCGCACATCTCTGAACCATTTTTTNNGGACATCAACGGGAAAAGCGCCAAATGACTGGGTGGCGTTGACAACAAAAATGATTTTCCTCTTTTTGCACCATTTCCCCACTTCAACGATGTCCTGCCTGAAACCCGTCGAGTATTGGACATGGCTCGTCACGAGTATTTTTGTCTTTGCCGTCGCATGTCTCTCAATGTCGGAAAGGGTGTACGCGCCGTCTTTTGGCTTCATGAAGGAAACGCCGTATTTTCGGTGGAGCCAGGGGATGGTCGATGAAGGGAATTCATCATCCATCGTGAGCACGTTTCC
>DUHN01000017.1 GCA_013330825.1 Candidatus Woesearchaeota archaeon
CGGATGCATTGTCCGTCACCGAGGGAAGGATGCTCTCATTCTCGATAGCGGCAACGGACCTCAATAAGGATGTCCTCGGTTATGTCTGGTCCCTGGACGGCCGGAACGTTTCTGAGGGGAAGGGTTTTTCCTACGCTCTCGGCTACGATGAGGAAGGAGAGCATGCTCTCGAAGTCCATGTCACGGACGGCTTCCTGACCACCATAAGGAAATGGACGGTTGAGGTGGCTGATGTTGATCTTGATGCGCTCGTGATGGGCAGGCTGGAGGACGTCTCGGCCCGTGAAGGCGACATTGTCCGCCTTGCATTGCCTGACTTCAGGTATTATGGGCTGAAGTACGCCATCTCTGCTCCGCTTGAGCGCAATCTCTGGCAGACCGGCTACAACTCCTCGGGCACCTACAGGGTGGACGTCCATGTGTCCGGCAAGGGGTTTGACGAGGAGAAAACAGTCAGGATAAGGGTGCAGAATGTCGACCGGCCGCCGGTGATGGGCTTGGTGCCTCCNNATGGCGCGGCATTCGAGAAGGGAGTGTTCACGTGGACGCCCGGGTTTGGTGAAGTGCGGAACACCGGCATCGTGGCAGATATCTCAAGAAAGCTGCTTGTGCTGAGCAGGGTCATCGATATCGAGGTCAGCGCGCAGAGCAGCAACCTCACGACGGCCATGATCATCCCCATAACGGTGTTCAACGCCAACAGGCCGCCTGCACTCGGGCATATTCTCCCTCTCATGCTGGATGAGGGGGACGTGTTTTCCTTCTCTGCCAACGCGACAGACCCGGACAATGACCCTCTCTCGTGGTCGTATGACGGTCCCTTCAGGAGAGGAGAGCAGATTGGCTATGAGGCGGCAGGCTCCTATGCCATGAAGGTGGCGGTGAGCGACGGGTTTCTGGAAGACTCGCGGTACGTCCCTATCACCATAAGAAACGTCAATCGCGCGCCTGAGATGGGCCTGCCTCCGGTGGCGGCCAGAGAGAACCAGACCACCACCTACAATATCTTGGCAAGCGACCCGGACAATGATGCGCTCTCGTTTGCCATCAGCGGTGCGCCGCAGGGCATGGTGCTCAGCGACGGCATCATCGAATGGACCCCTCCATTCTCGACGAAGCAGGAGGAGCATGCCATCCTTGTCAGGGCATCTGACGGGAAAGCGGCGGTGAACGGGACGCTGTCCATCACTGTCTCCCATGAGAACAGGCCGCCGGTTATTGCGGGCCCTTCGGCAGAATATCTCTCCGCAGAGCGGAACGTGCCGGTTCTCCTCAGCATCAACGCGACTGATCCTGACGGCGACAGCATCTCCTATGAGTGGCGTTTCGGCAGGGAATCCTATCCAGGAAGCATGCACCAGCGCACGTTCTCGACAAAGGGGCAGAAGACGGTCACGGCAATGGCGGGTGATGGCAGGGCATCGGCGCAGAAGACGTTCATCATCACTGTATCCTGATTCTTGCCGCAAGGCCCGGGTGTCTCAGCCGCAGGGAGTCCCGCTCACGTTGATGTCCGGCGACCCGATGCCCATTGAGTCGTTGATGAGGATGATGTTCCCGTCCGCATCCTCAATGTAGATGCAGAAGTCATTCTTGGCGCCGGCCTGGGTCTTGAGGTCGTTGTAAGGAAGTGACGCGAGCTCTCCAAGGCCGGATTCATTCACATTGTTGTCCTGCACGATGCGGAGAGGGGAGTTCTCCGCTTTCATCTGGTTGAGCAGGTATGATGATTCTGCCTGGATGCTGCCGGCATTCGATTCCTGCTGGTGGTTGATGAGGGTGAAGATGGAGATGAACGCAGTGAGGAAGATGATCACCCCCAGGGTCACGTCGAACGACCAGGATTGCGCCTTGCTCATGCTCATGCTCATGCCTGGGCCATAGACCTTAATAAGCATTTCGACTATCGGCATTTATTGGCGGGGGTGGCGCGAGCCGAATATGGCGCTTCCCAGCCGCACCATGGTGCTGCCTTCCTCAACGGCAACTTTGTAATCATCAGACATCCCCAGGGAGAGGATGTCCATGCTGACATTTGGAAGGCCCTTCGCCTTTATCCCCTCGAAAAGCCGCTTCATCTCCCTGAAATATGGCCTCGTTCCCTCGGGATCGTCAAAGTGCGGCGCCATGGCCATGAGACCTCTGACGCGGATGTTGGGCAGGGCAGAGATTTTCCCGACGAGCCCGGCCGTTTCATCTGGGGTGCAGCCATGCTTCTGCCTCTCCCCCCCAACATTGACCTGGATAAGGATAGTATAGGGCTTTTCCGCGTGCCTGCTGATCTCCTGCGCCAGCTCAAGAGAATCCACAGTTTGGACCATGTCAAAAACCTTCAGCGCCCGCCTCACCTTGTTCTTCTGGAGGTGGCCGATGAGGTGCAGCTCCGCTTTTCCCCTGATGAAGGGCGCCTTCCGCTTCGCCTCCTGGACGTAGTTCTCGCCGATGATGGTGGTGCCTGCACCTATTGCTTCGTTTATCTCAGCGGCAGTTCTTCCTTTGGTCGCGAGGACAAGGGAGACTGATGGGGGCAAGGCATTGAGAAATGATTTGGTGTTTTCCACGATGGCCATGGCAGAGAGAAGGTGCTACCATTCCATTCATAAAACTTTTGAAGGGAAACAAAAAGGGAAGAAATTTTTACCTGCTTGCTACCTGTGGAGGCCGGGTCACGGCGACCATTTGCCTCATCATTCGTTCCATCTTGGTGCCATAGCGGTTATAAGCGCCGTTGACTGCATCCGAGACTGTGCTGCCGCACGCTTTGTTTTGTGTGCAGGAGGCCCAATATTCGCTGTTGGGGCCGGTGGTGAGTTTGCTGTTCCAATTATCCCGGGATATTTTATTGGCAATCCCGTTTGAAAACTGGACTGTTAATCCTGCGGATGCTTGCAGGAGCAGGTCATCTGAGTATTTATTCTGGATTGTGGAGATGTAAGGGGTGTGCCGTGCTGCGATGAGGATGGTGCCATATCCTGCGTCATAGCGTGGGTCAGTAGAGCGAAGGTTTTCCAGGACCCTGCGCTGTTGCGACGTTTGCCCGGAGATTCTTATGTCATTTAGGTCCACACCTTGCTTGAGCGCTTCTGCTCTGAGGGTGGCCAGCATTTCCCGGCCGCGATTGACGCTGTCAGAAGTGGCGCTGTAGGCTTCTGGGCTTAACCTGCCCTCATCAACGGCCTGTCTCATATCAGCCAGATAGCTGTTCAGTCGTTGGTTGAGCTGCAGCATTTGAGGGACGTTTGTCTGTCCTATGCCTTGATACTGGCTATATACCCCACGAGAGGCATAATGGGGGTTAGTGGGATTACAGTTAGACTCAACCGCGCATATGCCTGCCAGGTAAGCGGCATATTGGCTGGAATCGCAGCGGCCGCCGGCGACAGCGCAGAAGCTTTCTGCAATCCAGGGGGTATTTGCAAGGACGGCATCTGGTGTCAAGCCGGATCCAGCAATAGTTCGTATCGGCCCATCATAGGTATAGGTTACGGGGGAAGGAGTGAAAGAGCCGCCGTTCAGTACATACTTGTCCGATTTGCCTCCCTCCAGTTCAAATGTGACCACCATGTCGAGATTGGCAGCGTCAGTTTTTACAATGCTTCTTGTGACAGTCTTGCCGTCGGAAACGAGTTTGGTGTCGCCGATGGAGGCCGTCGCCTCGCCTGCCGTCTTGAGGGAGACCACAATATCCTGCTTCTTGGCATCAGTCACATAGTTGAGGTCGATGGTGGCTCCTTTGCTCGGCTCGATGGTTATCTTCGGGTCCGTGATTGTGTCGAGAAGCGCTGCCTTGGTGACAGTGGCCCAGCCTTTCGCTGACGGGCCTATGTATGCCTTCACCGCCGCCAGGGTGTTTGGGCCGAACTTGCCGTCAGCGCCTCCCTTGGGGCAGTATCCCTTGCCGCAGAGGAAGTCCTGCACCCATCTGACATCCTCTCCTGTTGAGCCTTCTCTGAGGGGCGTGTTTACGGGATTGTTCGGATTGGACAAGTCTGTTGTGGTGGGGGAATTGAGCGCGCGGAGGGTTTCCATATTGAGGATGCGTGGGATGGAAGTGCCGTCAGCTTTTGCCCGGGTGGGAATGTCCAGATCGTTCCTCATCTGCGCAAGCGCCCCCAGCGTCTTCGGCCCAAGAACCCCGTCTATCTTCCCCACCTGGGGATAGCCGGCGGCAGCGAGCATTTTCTGCACCTGCTTCAGCTCTGCCTTGCTCAGCGAGGCGATGTCCGTGCCGTCCTCGCATGCGGCGCAGTAGAATCTCGGGGCGATGAATTGGAAGCTGTCTCCCTTGATGTCAAACTCATTGTTTGTGGGGGAGGTCACGGAATTGGGGGTGGTGGGTCTTCCCTTGAAGCTCAGGGTGACATCATCCTTTTTCGCGTTTATGCCCCAGGTGTTGTAATTGAAGAGGAACTGCCCGCCTCCGGCAACGATAAGGTCTCCTGTCACCCCCTTGTCGATTTCAGCGCTGCCCTTCAGCCTGATTCCCGGCGCTGAGGAGTCGATGGATGTTATGCGAATCTTGTCGTCATTGGCCAGATCAAGGGTATTCCTGGAGGGATCGTACGTGACCCGCGTCCCGTCTTCCTTGAACGTGAGGCTGCCGAAGGAATTGGCCGTCACCGTTGCCTTGCCGTCCTCCCTGAAGACAATCCTGCCGTTCTCTATCCTGTGCCCGTTGAGTTCCCCTTTTGAAACGGTCAGCGCACCGTCTTCTATGGTGACGGTTCCATCCTTCGTTCCTGAGACGACGATATTGGGGGAAGAGCCTTTTCCGGGTTTCACCACGATCGCTTTCTTGCCCACTACCTTTATCTCTATTCCCGCGGCGCCGCTCTGCGTGAGTTTGCCCATGTCAATGACGTTCCCCTCCCCGTCGGTGAGCTTCTTGTCGGAGTATCTCCCGATATCCCCGAAGAAGGAGGTGATGGGGACGCCTGTCGTGGCGGAGAAATATTTCTGGAATGTTTCCTTGTTCGCATTGATGTTGGCCGGGTCGCTGAAAAACTTATTGGCCAGTTTTACGTCATCGCTCTTTGAGAAAACTGCCTTCGTGTCGAGGTATTCGCGGATGAGCGCCGGGTCATTGTTTATCGTGGCTGCGCTTTGCACCTCCGCTGCGCTGTCGAAACAGCTCTGGTAATCCGGAGGGCAGGGCGCCTGCACCGGGACTGCCAGGAAGGCGATGCACAGCACCGCAAGTAGAAGGGAGGTTGGCGTCCTCATTGCTGTCCCTCCTCCGGCCAGGCGATGAAATGGGCGAACCTGAAGGCATTGCGGGGCAGGACGGTCCGGACGTCGTCTGAAAGCGATGCGTCTTCGGCCGCGGCGAGAGGGTCCTCAAGCGAATACAGGAGGATTTTCCCGGTTGGGGTGTCTGTCTCTTCCATCTGGATGGAGATTCCTTTCTGTTCGGATATGTCGAGGATGCAGCTCAGGCACAAGACAGCGCCATCCTGCTGCTGCCTGGAGGCCATGTCGCGGGCAATACCGAGGAGCTGCCCCAGTGAAGAGGGGGCGGAGATGAGAATATCCCCCATCAGGGTACTGGATTCCTGGGAGCGCACGGTAATGCCCGGGGAAGCCCGCAATTCCACCACTCCGTCCGCAATCGAGACCGTCGCCTTGGGAGCAGAGGTGGAATAGTCGATCCGATAGGGATAGCCTGAAAGGTCCTGGCAGGCCGAGATGGCGTCAAGCGCTCCCTGCTCCAGCTCACGCTCGATGTCCGGGCTCTGCGGCACGAACAATTCCCTCTTGTACAGGTAATACGCAGTGTCGGTATCCTCTTCAGGGCCCTGCGCCATGCTGTTGGTGAAAACGCCGTAATGGCCTCCTTGGAACATCACTTCCGAGATGGCATCGCTGAAGCCGCTCTGCACGCACTGCTGGACATATGCCTTCACAGGGTCTGGCTCGGACTGGTGGAAAAAAGACGAGGGGATGGTGAGCGAGCCGGAGCTGTACAGGAGGACCGCAGTGATGGACAGGAGCGCCACAAGGATGAGGAAAAGGGTGATCTGGCCACTTTTTTGATGGGACATCATTTGCGCTTGTAAAATCCTAGGAGAAGGTCATTAATAAACGTTTCCAAGGAGAAACATATAAAAACATCAAATAATAGGGAATTGGCATGCAAAAGAGGGTCCAGATAAAAGTCTTCCTGGCCATAGGCTTCGTCATGGTCGCCGCGCTTTTCCTGCTGTCGTACGGAGAGGATGCCCTGGACAGTGTCCGCCCGTCCTCCCAGAATCCCTCTGTCATCGAGAGCTTCATCGAGTCCTGCATCTCCCAGGTGGGCGAATGGGCGGTGTACGACACCTCATTGCAGGGCGGCTACTACATCCCTCCTGAGCCGGCCTTCCCGTATTTCTATGCTGATATCCCTTACTATTGGTACAACCGGACAGCCAGCATGCCTTCCCAGGAGCAGGCGGAGCGGCAGCTCGCCCTTTACCTTTTCGACAACATCAACCACACCTGCCTCAACGATTTCAGTGATTTCAGGAAACTCGGCTACAAGGTCTACGGCACCGGGCTCAGCGATCCTGGCGAGGTTTCCGCTGCCATGCGTGATGATGATGTCCTCTTCACGCTGAGGCATCCCATCAGCTTCGAGAAGGGGAATTCAAAGACGACGCTGGACTCGTTCCAGGCGTCCATCCCCTTAGGCATGAAGAGGGCATATGATGTCTCCGGCAAAATCATGGAGGAGCAGGTGAAGCATCCGAACGAGATGCCCCTGAGCGCGCTGGCTGCCCTCGCCGCAGCGAATAATTTCACTTTTGAGATCACCTACTTCGGCGAGGATGACGTGCTGTACAGCATGATTCTTGATGTCCCGCAGAAGGAGCCGCTGGTGTACGGATTCATGGGCAGGTATGACTGGAGTGAGCTGCGGTATGGGTAAGAGAAACGTGGCTGCAGGATTTGTGCTTGTGCTGTCGGTTCTTTCCATAAGCATGGCTTTTGCCGCAACTGAAGAGATTGGTTTTGACAACCCGGCAACAAACCCTTCCTTTTGGGGCAGGGATGATGCGGTGTACCTTTTCGAACAGATGCTTAAGGATTCAGAGAAGGCCAAGCAGGCCAGCACCGCTGACTTGAGGAAGTGGTGTGAGAAGAAAGAAGGATGCCGGCTCAAGTTTGCAGAAGAGGCTGGAGTCTCTGGATATGCGTTCGGCAAGATAACCACGAGGGGGCCTTCTCCGATAACGGTCGATGTGGACAGCGGGTTCAGCCCCGGTGAGGTGATGATATTTGCGGACGGGAAAGTCGGCTTCCCTGATGGCGTCAAGGTCTCCGGAAAGTCCAGCATAAGCGGGAATATCGGGCAGAATATAGTCTACATCAAGGGAGGGGCTGTCGAGGTGCCTCCCGGCGGGGGAGATGGTGCACGGACATACAAGCTCCTGGATGGCGCATCGGTGCCGGTGCCTGGCGACGGCAAGATGAGCCTGACCACGGCGAAGAATGGCATCCCCCTTGAGATAAGGACGGAAGAGGGGAAGAGGGTTCTCTGGGGACCAAGCGTTGTTGAGAAGGATGGGAAAAAGCAGGGAGAGATATCCGGCACGGTGGTCCTCGCGGAGGACGGCGTGCTTCTGAAGAAGGCTTCCTACAGCAAGTATATGAAGGGAACAACAGGTACTCTAAAAGTGGTGTCATCCTCCCCGTTCACAGGCTTTCTCTTCGCTTATCGCGCATCATCCGAGGATGCATATCTCACCTTCTCCAGCTGCGAAGGCCACGAAAGCTGCTTCTTGATCGGGGAGAGTAGTATAATCGCAACAGGTGTCCCGAAAAAATCAGTCGAGTTGTATGACCGGTCCATAGGGGCAGTGGTGATTGCCGTCCCAGACGCGCAAAAAACGGATCCTCCGCCGTCCAGTGGAGAGATGTCCATGGCAGACAAGGCCATGAAAAACCTGAAGGAGAATGCCCAGGGGGTGCTGGACACCGTCGTTGCGGCGGGGAATGCTGTCATTGAGGCGGGAAAAAAGGGGGTAGGGGAGATTGATATTTCATCCTCTGAAGCGGTGATTTCTGTGTTCAAGGATGTCGGCAAGAGCATAGGGGAACAGGCCAAAGGGGCGCTGGATGCGACCGTTGCGGCGGGGAATGCTGTCATTGAGGCGGGAAATGTTGTGTTGGCAAAGGGAAATATACTCACCGCTCCTAAGGTTGAGACGGACATTTCGGCGATCCCTCCGAAGAGCGCTACAGACGCCCTTGTTGATTCATTTGATAAGCGCTGGCACTTCAAGATGGAGCCATTGGTCGCAGGAAATCCCGACCAGCCGGATGCATCTGGGCCGTTGCGCATAACAGTCACTCCGAGAGAGCCGGAGTACCGGGCTGCCGGAGTGCCGAAAGATGCCAAAAGCAGCGACCCAAGCAGCGAAGTGGGCAGGTTTTTCCTCGATCGTGATGCCATGAAGGGCCCTCAGCAGAAGTTTGGCGATGTTCCGGATGGCCTGGCAACGAACCCTGACGCGTTTACCGGGCAGCAAGCGGGTCTGGAGGGGTCGGTATGGCCGGTGGCTGGTGCTGCTCGCCAGGAAATCGTCGATAGGGTGGCACGAGTGGCCAACGCATACATCGGAAGCGAGGTGGTTGTGGGGGATGTGGTGGTACAATCAGTGAAGACGGGAAACACGTTCCGGCTGGTTGAGGAAAGCGGTGTCAGGAGATGGGAACAGGTCGAGCCGGTGACGGTGAATGGCGTCAGGAGATGGATGAAGGTGGACAGCCCAAGATACTCCATAGACAATCACGCTGCCCTCCTGAATAAGGTGGGTGGCTATTCGAATGACGGGAACAACAATTGCGGCGCGCGGTTCTGCATCATCGATGGCAGGCCGAAGTCCGGTGACCGGCTCGGCTCAATCTCGGGGGCAGGGGTGGCTGCAGGCAGCACAGCAAGCAGCAAGACAAGACAGGCTGTCATCGGGGCGGCATCGAGAATGCGATAGCTTTTCACTTGGATCGTTTCTCACCAACATCTTTTTATAACGTCAAAAGCTCCCTTCTCCATGCCGAATTTCCAAAAGGTGGCGACACTCGGCCAGCTCGGGCCCGGCAAGGCCATGGAGATAGAGGTGAACGGCGAGCAGATTGCGCTCTGCAACGTGGAAGGGAATATCCATGCCGTCTCCGGCGTCTGCCCGCATGCCGGCGGCCCTCTTGCGGAAGGGGAGCTGCAGGACAACGTCCTTACTTGCCCGCTCCATGGCTGGCAGTTCGAGGTGGATTCCGGCAGGTGCATGCGCATCCCGGCCATGAAGCTCAAGACCTATCAAGTGAAAGTAGAGGGCAACGACATTCTCCTGTCGATTGACGCTGATTCGTGAGGCATCTCCCACCATGCCCCCCCATGCATTCCCGAAACTGGAAAGCCCCGTCGTCCTGAGCCCGATGGCTGGCGTCACCGATGTCGCGTTCCGTGCCCTCGCCAAGCGCTACGGCGCGGGATTGACATACACGGAGTTCGTGAGCAGCGCGGGCATCGTGCGGGGCAACCTTTCCTCCTCTGCCATGCTCAGGACAGCTCCTGAGGAAAAGCCGGTCGCGGTGCAGCTCTTCGGCAGCAACGTGGAGGAGGTTGTCGCAGCCGCGAAGATGGTGCAGGACAGGTTCGACGTCATAGACGTGAACTGCGGCTGCCCGGCATGGAAGGTCATCAAGACCGGGGCGGGCAGCGCATTGCTCAACAATCCGGAGAGGATCGGCCGGTTTTTGCAGGCGCTCTCCTCCTCGGTCGAGAGGCCGGTGACGGTGAAGATCAGGGCCGGGATAAGCGGGAAGGCGAAGAACGCCGTCGAGGTGGCGAAAGTCGCGGAGAAAAGCGGCGCGGCGGCCATCGCGATCCACGGCCGCACCCAGCAGCAGGGATACTCGGGGGAGGCGGACTGGGAAATAATAAGGGAAGTGAAGGAATCGGTGTCCATTCCTGTCATCGGCAACGGGGACGTGTTCACGCCTGAGGATTTCAGGAAGAGAATGGAGGAGAGCAGAGTCGATTACATCATGGTCGCCAGGGGGGCGATGGGCAACCCCTACCTGTGCAGGCAGATCACTGATTATCTCAGCAAAGGAGAGTATGGCCAGAAAGGGGGGACAGCGCAGTTCGCCGAGTACATCCTGCTTGCGCGGCAATATGGCGTCCCGTTCCCGCTCGTTAAGAACCATGCGTCGAATTTCACCAGGGGCATGCCGGGAGGGGCGAAGCTCAGGGCGAAAATCGCGCAACTGAAGTCGCTGGAAGAAGTGGGGAGCATCTTTGGATTGTAATTCCTGTCAGAGTCTTTTGGACGCGATAGAAATTCTGAGCTTCTTGATGCGCCGCAGGGCCTCGGGGTAGCTGAGCAGGATGTTCTTCGCCCCGTAATTGCTCAGGACGGATGAGGAGTTCACGATGCCCAGCTTGATGGCGAACGCGATGTCGCCTGTTCTCAGCAGCCCCGAGAGGAACGAGGCCGCGAACGCGTCTCCCGCGCCGGTGGCGTCGACGACCTTGATCCTGGGCGGCATTGCGCTGTGGAGGGTGGCGCCGTCAGAGACAAAAAGCCTGTTTTTTCCGTCTGTGACGACCACCAGGTTCGGCCCGAGCGAATGGAGGTTCCTGATGGCCTGCTCCATGGGCAGTGATCCGGCAAGCAGGCATGCTTCCTCCCTGTTCAGGACGAGGAGCTCGGTATGGGTGAGGATGCCCTTCAGGGCCGAGGCCCCCTGCTTCGCCAGGTAGGTGCTCGGGTTGAACGCTATTTTGATGCCGCATTTCTTGGCGAAGAGCGCGAGCTTTTCCTGCGTCCGGAAGGATTCGTGCAGCATGGCGCCGAAATAGAACCATTTGGTCTTGAGTTTCCTGGTCGGTATCCCAGAATATGTGAGGTGGTCATTTGCTCCCTTGTAGGCGAGGATGGTGCGGTCATGCTCCAGCGTGTCCAGGATGATGGAATAGCCCACCATGCCGTCCCCGTGGGCGCAGAGCTGGTCCACTTTCTCCCTCTGGAGCTGCTTGTGGATAAAGGCGGAATTCGTGCCCTGGCCGAGCCTCCCCACGAACGCGACCTTGTGGCCGAGCCGGGAGAGCGCGACTCCAGTGTTCGTGCCGCTGCCGCCGGTCGAGAAGTCTATCTCATCGATGAGTATCTTCGAGCCGCTCGGGAAGGCGAGGAGGTCCGTCTCCCCCTTGGGGTCGATAATCTTGACTATCTCGGAGAACTCTGTCCTGGCGAACACGTCGAACGTGGCGCTGCCGACGGTGATGACATCATACATGGAGATCTTTTTCTTATCGAGAGTATTTAATGTTTTCTTTTGGTTTTTGCTTTTATGCATGCAGGATGTCTCCAAACTGATAAGACATGGGGCAGAACTATCCAAGGCCAGGCTAATCGCCTGTGGTCACCGTACGCAGCAATTCTTTGATGTCCTTGAAATTGGTGCCCTCGATGATCCCGTCTTCGCCGGTGATGATGATGTCTGCAATCGAAAAAAGCATCTTCATGTTTTCCAGATACTGCTCTGGATTGCTATATGATCCTGGGATGTTTCCTTTTTTGATGAGCGATGCCTTGATGGCGTCGCCGACAATGGCGTATGTGTTGCCATGGCATTCTGCCAAAACGGAAATGCTGTCTTCGGTGTGTCCGGGAGTATGGATTATCTTCAGGCCATTGACGCCGATGTGCGGCGTTTCGTGGTATTCCTTCCCGAATTTTCTTGTTTTTCCGGTGGCGATATCGATTAGCCATTTATCCTGGATCAATTGCGCATTCTTGAAAAGGTAGGCGTTTGCATTATGATCGAAATGCGCATGTGAAAGAATGACGTAGTTGATGTCTTCTGGTCGGAGATTTCTTGTTTTCAATCCTTTGACGAGCTTGTCCGCATATCCGAATGCGCCGGTATCGAACAGGATGCGTTTGCCGTCTTCGGTCTGCAGCAAGGTGGCCGTCGCGCAATTCGGATAGCTGAGTTTTATGTCACCTTCGGGAGTATCCTTCCGATCAGGCGGAAGTATGATGTCGATTGATTTCATACGGCTGGCTGGGGATATTGTCGTATAATAATCTTTGTAAATGGGGGGACCGGGCAGCTCCATCTCCCGGTGGTTAGTTTTTCCTCGATTGAGGCGAATAGGGGGGCCTATTTCTGGCAGATGTAGATGAACGTCGGCGGGATGTTCAGCGCCACGAACCTCTTGGAGATGCTCGTGAAGTAGGAGCGCAGGTAGTCGGAGAAGGTGAACGTGTAGCGGTAGAGGATGAACTTCCCTTTGGGAGAGAGCGCGTCCTTGGTCGCGGTCATGATCCTCCCTTTTTTCCGCTCCGGAAGCTGGGAGAACGGCAGGCTCGAGAGGATGTAGTCGATGCGGGGGAGATGGTGCACCTTGAGGTAGGTGTTGATGTGCTCGGCGCTGTCGTTGATGACTATGAGCCGCGGGTCCCTGATGGTCTTTTCGAGGAATGCGCAGAAGCTCCTGTTGGTCTCGAAGCAAAGGAGGGTGGCGTCCTTCCGCGCGAGCGCGAGTATGGACTTGGTGAAGATGCCTGTCCCCGCACCGTATTCGGCGATGTACTTCGCCTTGCTGAAGTCGACGTCCTTGAGCATGCCTTTCTTGAGGTACTGCGAGCTTGGCGTGATACTGCCTATCTCTTTCGGGTTCCTGATGAAGTTCCTGAGAAAGATGAGGCGTTCCTTCGCCTGTGATCGTTTTTCCATGGGGGACGGCGTATATGGTTGTTTAAAAAGATTTCTTTGGCGGCTCGGTAGAAAGTCTCGCTCGCGCTCGGGGCAGCATCGGCTCGCTCTTCGCTTCTCGAATTGTAATCGACATTCCCCGTAGTCCACGCAGTGGATGCCGGAAGCTCGCTTCCGAGCAGGGGCATCCCCCGTTTACGCCCCCGCTGTCCACATAATCAGCGTTTGACTGATGATGCTGCCCTTCACTTTCTACCGGGCCTTTGGCTTAGAACCGTATGCTGTCCAGCACTTCATGCGCGTTTTTCTGGGAGAGCAGCGCAGTGATGTCCCTTCTTCCCAGCTTCTCGGCGAGCTTTGTCCTCAGGTAGGACGCGTCCTGGTTGCTCACCCTGGCCGCGCGGTCCGCCTCGACAAGGCCGTACGGATAGCCGAGAAAGACGGGGTCGTGCGAGTAGGCGGCGAGAGACGCGAAGAGAGGCTCGTCCGGCTCTGCGAAGGATTCGACGAGGAACGCGCCGGATGATTTTTGATGCAGGCGCGCGAAAGAGATGTGCGGCGCGCCGTCCGAAGGAAGGGCAACGGGAGCATACCACCATTGTTCATGGGGGTGGTGGGGGGAGAGCATGCTGCCGAACGTGAGCCCGGAAGTGGAAAGCAGGGAATTGGTCTTGCTCACGCCGACGGCCATGATTCCCTTCTCAATGGATGACTGCCGCAATGCGCCCAGAAGCTGCTCTTCATGGGTATAGCCCTGCTGCAGGCTCCCGTCAAGGATGATCAGGTCTCCCGCGGACAGCTTTCCGGCAGCCGCCATGGCAAGCTCCAGTTCGGCGAACCTGCGCGCGACGCTGAGGAGCGCGGAAGGCGATGCCCGCCGCACGCCGCTCCTGATGCTCCCGTCGGTGGACGCGAAAGAGAGCAGGTTCGTGTCGGGCAGCACGTTGCCGCGCAAGGGAAATAATTCAGTGGCATACGTGACGTCATTCTTCAGCGGAGAGGGGGAGATGCACGCATAGAACTCCGTCGTCATCGAGAACGCGCGCTTCATGCCGTTGTAGGCGCGCGCCACGGCCCGGATGACGCCGACGGAAAGGGAGGGCGTGGAAAGCAGCTCCGCCTGGCCGCCGTCGATGAACGCGAGGGTCCTGCCTGTGCCGCCGCTCTCCTGGAAACTGCGGAAACGGGAAGGGGAGAACGGCAGCGCCTTGTAGGAATGATTGGGAAGGAGGGGCAGTATCTCTTCATCAACAGCTTTTCTGTTGAGGTGGGTGTTGATGCTCTTGATGAGATTGTCCATGGGAAGGTGGGGGGAGGGCGGTTAATAAGGGTTTTCGTGATGAAGCTGTCGTCGGGAGATTTTGCAGGGGGAATGCGGTTCCCTTAAATCCTTTCCCAAATGTTTTTAAACGATTTCCTTCTTTTGATTTCTTGCATGCCATACACCCTCATCATCACCGAGAAGCCGGCTGCGGCGAAGAAGATCGCGGAGTCGCTCGCGGACGGCAAGCCCATCAAGGGAGGCGGCAGCGTCCCGTACTACAGCCTCACGCATGGCAAGGAGGACATCATCGTGGCGTGCGCCGTCGGCCATCTCTACGGCCTCGCCGAGAAAGATAAGAAATCGGGCCAGTTCCCGGTCTTCGACATCGAGTGGAAGCCCGCGTCAGAGATGAGCAAGGGGTCCGGATTCACCAAGAAATATCTCGACACCATCAGGAAGCTCGCGAAAGGCGCGGCCGCGTTCGTGGTGGCCACCGACTATGATGTCGAGGGGGAGGTCATCGGCCTCAACATCGTCCGCTACCTGTGCAGGCAGAAGGACGCCAGCCGCATGAAGTTCTCCACCCTCACCAAGGAGGACATCGTCGAGGCATTCGAGAAGAGATCCCCCCATCTCGACTGGGGCCAGGCGAAGGCAGGGGAGACGAGGCATTATCTCGACTGGTACAACGGCATCAACTACTCAAGGGCGCTTACGTCGGCGATGAAGAAGACCGGCGGATTCAAGCTCATGTCCACCGGCCGCGTCCAGGGCCCCGCACTGAAGATCATCGTGGACAAGGAAAAGGATATCCGCGCGTTCAAGCCGGTGCCGTTCTGGGAAGTGGAGCTCCTCGCCGAGAAATCCGGCAGGGAGATAGAGGCGTGGCACGAAAAGGGCAAGTTCTGGGGCAAGAAGGAGGCGGACGCGGTCATCGCGGGGACCAAGGGGGCCAAGCACGCGCTCGTGGCCTCGGCCGAGAAGAAGGAATTCTCGCAGCAGCCCCCTTTCCCCTTCGACCTGACCACCCTGCAGATGGAAGCGTACCACGCCCTCGGCATCCAGCCGAAAAGGACGTTGGAGGTCGCGCAGAGCCTCTACATCGCCGGGGCCATCTCCTATCCGCGAACGTCCTCCCAGAAGCTGCCGGAGTCCATCGGCTACAGGAAAATCCTGCAGGCATTGGCGAAGAACAGTGGCTACACGGCGCTGGCCAACGCCCTGCTGTCGAGATCCTCACTGAAGCCGAACGACGGCGAGAAGGCCGATCCCGCGCATCCCGCCATCTTCCCGACGGGGATGCAGCCCTCGTTCGATGACGAGCGCGAGGCGAAGGTCTATGACCTGGTGGTGAGGAGGTTCCTTGCGACGTTTTCCGACCCTGCAACGAGGGAGACCATGACCATCGTGCTGGACTGCAGCAGGGAGAATTTCATCGCCCGGGGGACCCGCACCGTGAAGAGGGGATGGCACGAGTTCTATGCGCCCTACATCGACCTGGAGGAGCAGGAGCTGCCAAAAGTGGAGAAGGGCGGGCAGGTTGCAGTGAAGAAGATAGGGATGCACACCAAGGAGACCCAGCCGCCGAAGCGCTACACGCCCGCCAGCATCATCAAGGAGCTGGAGAGGCGCAGCCTGGGCACGAAAGCCACGCGGAGCGACATCGTGGACACGCTCTTCAAGCGCGGCTATGTGGATGGGAGGTCCATCCAGGCCACGGAGCTGGGCATCCGCACCGTTGAGACGCTCGAGAGGCACGCGCCGAAGATCATCGACGAGGAGCTGACGCGCCATTTCGAGGAGGAGATGGAGGACATCAGGGAGGGCAAACGGCAGCCTGATGACGTGCTGGGAGAGGCGCGGGAAGCCCTGACGGACATCATCAGGGATTTCAAGAAGAACGAGAAGGAGATCGGCAAGGAGCTGTCAAAGGCCAACATCGAGACGCGCAACGAGCTGACGGGCGTCGGGAAATGCCCCTCGTGCAAGGAAGGGGACCTGCAGATCCGCAGGGGGAAGTTCGGCGGCTTCGTCGCGTGCAACCGCTACCCGGAATGCAAGACGACATTCTCCCTCCCGAGGAACGCGTTCATCAAGCCGGCCAAGAAGGAGTGCGAGCAGTGCGGCTACCCCAAGGTGCTGGCTATCAAGAAGAAGGGCGCCCAGGAATTCTGCCTCAACCAGGATTGCCCGTCGAAATACGCGGAAGGGAAAGCGGGAGAGACGGCCAAGAAGATCGCGAAGGGCATCATAGAGAAATCCTGCCCAAAGTGCGGCAAGGGGAAAGTGGTGGTGAGATCCTCCATCTACGGGAAATTCTACGGCTGCGACCGCTATCCGGAATGCGCGTATACGGCGCAATTGGACGAACGTTCGGGGGGAGACGGCAAAAACGGGGAAGGGAAAGGAGAGGGTCATGGGAAAGGGTATTCATAAGCTCGCCCCGGTGATTGCATCCTGCGTCGCGTTCCTTGTTCTTGGTATGCTGCAGGCGTCGGCAGAGGGGCAGGGCCATATGACTTTGCTCGCGGTGAGCGAGACGGACAATGGCTATGTGGGGGGGACTGCCGACCTCTACCTCACCATAAAGCCGGGCACTGGCCGGATCTTCCTCGAGACATTCCCCTTCACCAAGGTGGACACTCAGATGTCCACGCGGTTCGCGAACGAGATCGCGTGCGATTATCTCGATGTGGATTGTTCCCGGTACGATTTTTTTTACACGCTGACGGCCAAAAGCTCCATCATAGCCGGGCCGAGCGCCGGCGCGGCGATTGCTGCCCTCACGGTGGCGATGCTTGAGGGCTCGGAGGTTGACGAGGGCGTCGCCCTCACGGGAACGATAAATTCAGGGGGATTGATAGGCCCTGTCGGCGGCCTGAGGGAGAAGGTGATTGCCGGCTCCAGGGCGGGGCTGAAGACTCTCCTCATCCCCAAGGGAGAATCCTTCTTCAGCAATGAGAGCGAGCGCGCGGCCATCGAGAACGCGACGAAGGGAAAAGTCGATATCGTCGAGATCTACACGCTCGACGAGGCGATGGAGCGCTTCACCGGGAAGAAGAGGGAGCGCAAGAGCGCAATCCCCATCAGCGAGGAATACCTGTCCACCATGAAGGTCCTCGCCAGGGAGTTGTGCGGGCGGACAAAGGAACTCGGCGAAAGCGCATTGCCCGGCAACGTGTCATCGGCCGACTGGGGAAACAATTCAGGGGAAGGGGGGATAAACGCGGGCGAGGTGCTGTCCTCTGCGAAAAACCTCTCTGGAAAAGGGGAAGCTGCGCTCGGGCAGGAAAGGTACTATTCCTCCGCCAGCTACTGCTTCGGGGCTAACGTCGAGTATACCCTGCTCTCTCTCCTGGGAAAAAATCTCAGCAGTGGCGAGCGCGCGGCCATGGCGGAGAACATCAGCAACGCTCTCGACGCCTTTGAGGCCAAGGTCAGGAAAGAGCCCATCCGCACCATCACCGACCTGGAGAGCTACATGGTTGCAGAGGAGCGCATGGGGGAGGCGCGGCTGTACCTGAAGCGGGCCAGGAATGAGACAGACGCTGAAGACCAGCTCTACGGGATGGCGTGGGCCACCGAGCGCCTCAGCTCCGCAGGCTCATGGTTCCAGTTCTTCGGGAAGCAGGGCAGGGAATATGATTTTGACAAGGACACGCTGGCCACGGGATGCACCCTCAAGCTCGCGGAGACCGAGGAGAGGATCCAATACCTCGAATTGTTCCTTCCGGTGCCGCTCGAGACCGCGCGGCGGGAGTACAGGGAAGCGCAGGAAGAGGCTGGCAAGGAGAATTATGAGATGTGCCTGTACAAGGCGAGCAAGGCGAAGGCGAGCGCCGGCGTCGTATTGGGGGTGCTCGGCGTCGACCGGGGGAATTTCCAGGAAGTGCTGGATGTCAAGCTCGGCATCGTGAGGCAGATGATTGCTGAGGAGGCTTCGCAGGGGGTGTTTCCCATCCTCGGCTACAGCTACTACGAGTACGCCGATTCCCTGAAGCAGGACGATGTGCTCTCCGCGCTGCTCTATGCCGAGTACGCGCTGGAGCTCGGCAACCTTGACTTGTATGTCAAGCAGCCGGGCGCAAGGGGGGAGATGAGGAATGCGCCGGTGGACTGGAAGCTCCTCCTGGTGTTTCTCATCGGCATCGCGGTCGGGGTGGGCAGCGCGCTGACGATATGGGAGCGCAGGGCTACGGCGGGAAGATTGGGGAAGGGATGAGCGATGCGGCTCTCCATCTTCCTTTGCGCGCTCGCGGCGCTTCTCGCCGGCTGCGCAGGGTACGCGGTGAAGGATGTCCCTGAAGTTCTGCGCGAGCAGGGCCCTGACCCCGGCGTCTTCTTCTGCAAGCAGGACAACTGCAGCTGGCATCTTGAAGAACTGATCCTGTCTGCGCAGTCCTCAATCCATTGCGCCTTCTATGACCTTGACCTGCAGAACATCATCGCGGCATTGGGGGAGCAGAGCAGGCATGCTGAAGTAAGGGTGGTGCTGGATGACGAGCCCTATGAGGGAATGGTCTCAGGGGATGGCGTCCTGGTGGAAGACCGTTCTTCGCGCATGCACAACAAGTTCTGCGTCGTGGATGGCATGTACGTGTGGACGGGCTCATTCAATCCGACAACGGCTGACAACGACGTCAACGACAACAACGCCGTGCTGATGAGCTCCTATTACCTGGCGAAGAATTATGAGCAGGAATTCGGTGAGTTGTGGATGGGAGAGTTCAGCGCGGGAAGCCGTGTCCCTTACCCTTCATTTGTCCACAACGGGATGCTGGTCGAGAATGCCTTCTGCCCCGAGGACAGGTGCGAGGAAAAGGTCGCCTCGCTGCTCGGCAATGCGTCGGTGTCCGTGTATGTCATGGTGTTCAGCTTCACATCGGAGAAGATCGCCGACGCGATGCTCTTCAGGAGGGATGCGGAGATGCGGGGCGTCTTCGATTCGTCCCAGGCAGGCAGCAGCTATTCCCAGTACAAGCGCCTTCTCGGGTTTGGCTTGCCGGTCAGGAAGGACAGGGGGAAGGGCAAGCTCCATCACAAGGTGTTCATCATCGACAACGAGACCGTCATCACGGGAAGCTACAATCCCACGGCCTCCGGCTCTGGGGAGAATGACGAGAACGTCCTTATCCTGCACAATCAGGGAATTGCCCGCCGGTATGCCGGGGAGTTCTTCCGCCTGTGGGAGGCGGCATCATGATGGCGTGGTATACCCATTCGACTGGCGAAAACGATTAAAATCCGGGTGATGTTTCCGTAGTGTGATCACTCTCTACCAGTTTGAGGAATGCCCGTACTGCGCAAAGGTGCGCGCCGTGCTGGAGGAACTGAAGCTGCCCTATACGAAAGTCAACGTCTCCCGCGACCGGGAGGATCCGGTGAGGAAGATGCTAGCCGGGAAGTCCGGCGTGCACACCGTCCCCGTGGCGGAGATAGGCGGGAGATTCATAGGCGACAGCGGCGCCATCATCAGCCATCTCCGGCAGATGAAGGCATAGCGGAGCGGCAAGGATGGAAACGGGAGTATATCATCTTCCAGTGGGAACGGACAGAAAGCTTTTTAAAAAATCCCCTGAAAGGCGCATCGAGGTGTCCTGATGGAAGAGGAGTACGACGAGGATGATGAGGATGATGAGGATGAGGATGACGAGAAGGATGAGGAGGAAGAGGACTTCTCTGACTTCGAGGAGCAGAATGATGATGACGATGAGAAGGAAGAGGAAAAGAAGGAGCAATAGGTGAGCTCCATACCCGTTATGGCAACAAATGAGGTTCTCATCGTCGGCACCGTCGCCCTGGATAGCGTGAAGACGCCGTTCGGGCATGTGCAGAATGCGCTGGGCGGCTCCGCCTCGTATGCCTCCACGGCATGCAGCTTTTTCTCTCCAGCCAGGATAATCTCCATCGTCGGCGAGGATTTCCCTCCCGAGCACCTGGCCTTCCTCCAATCGAGGGGAATCGACACGTCAGGCATCAAGAAAGAAGGGAAGACGTTCCATTGGGAGGGGTTCTACGAGTTCGACATGAACGAGGCCAAGACGATCAGGACCGAGCTCAATTCTCTCGCGACATTCGCCATCGGCATGCCTCCAAGCTACAGGGATGCGAAATACCTGTTCCTGGCAAACATCGACCCGAAGCTGCAGATGGACGTCCTTGACGCGGTGAATGCCCCTCATCTGGTCGTCATGGATACGATGAATTTCTGGATAAGCAGCAGGAAGAGGGAGCTTCTTGAGGTGATCAGGAGGGTGGATGTCCTTGTGCTCAACGACGGCGAGGCACGCCAGCTCTTCGGCACCGTCAGCCTGCTCAAGGCGGCGCGGCAGGCGCTGTCCCTCGGCCCGGAGGCGGTCATCATCAAGAAAGGGGAGCACGGCGCCCTCCTGTTCACCGACGACAGGCATTTTTCTGCCCCGGGCTATCCCTTGGAGGAGGTAAAGGACCCGACCGGCTGCGGGGACTGCTTCGGCGGCGGGCTTGTCGGCTATCTTGCAAAGGAGGGGAAGCACGACGAAAAGACGCTGAGGAAGGCGATCGTCTACGGCAGCGTGCTCGCGTCATACAATGCAGAGGATTTCAGCCTGAACCGGCTGCGGACATTGAAGAGTGGGGACATAGAGGGGAGATACAGGGAGATGAAGGACATCAGGGAGTTTTGAGTTCTGCCCTTATTCCGGTGTGAAGAAGGTTGGCACGAAATGGAAGGTTGCCATCCTTCTGGCAAATCCATTCAACAAAGGCATCAAGCCGACAAGGGGGATGTCCCTGCCCGGAGGCGCGCCTCCGGCATCCACTGCGCGGGCTACGGGGAGGCAGCCTCGTCAACAACGATGACGGAGCGTTCGAAGCCGCTAACCCGGAGTGAAACGGAGATTCGGGACAGAGCCATCGGCAACAAAACGCTTAAAAACATGCGAGATGCCCCTCCTGCCATGGAAAAGGCCGAAATTCTTGGTCTCAAGAGGACGGCAAAGGAGCTGCGCAAAGCCATCATCGACATCGTCTACAAGGCGCAGTCCGGCCATCCCGGCGGCTCGTTGAGCGAGATAGACATGCTCGTCGCGCTGTATTTCTCTAGGCTGAATGTCGATCCGAAGGATCCGAAGGGAAAGGGCAGGGACAAGTTCGTGCTGAGCAAGGGCCATGCCTCTCCCGGCCTGTACGCCGTGCTGGCGGAGAAAGGGTTTTTCCCAAAAAAGGAGCTGGACGGCTTCAGAAAAATCGGCAGCATGCTGCAGGGCCATCCGGAGCTTGCAACTCCGGGAATCGAGTATGCGGGGGGATCGCTCGGGCAGGGCATCTGTTTCGCCGTGGGGCTTGCGCTGGCGGGGAAGCTCGACAAAAGCAAGGCGAAAGTCGTCGTCATGATAGGGGACGGCGAGGCGCAGGAAGGCGCGGTCTGGGAAGCATCGATGGCAGCGCATTTCCACAAGCTGGACAATCTCATCGCCATACTCGACAAGAACCAGGTGCAGGAGACCGGCAGGACCGAGGAGGTCATGGCCATCGACCCTGCAGCGGAGAAATGGAAAGCGTTCGGCTGGAACGTGGCGGAGATCAACGGCCACGACATGGGGCAGGTGGTCGATGCGCTCGGCAGGGCATGGTCCATGCAGAATGGGAAGCCGACGATGATTGTCTCCAACACCGTCAAGGGCAAGGGCGTGTCGTTCATGGAGCTCAACCACAAGTTCCACGGCAAGGCCCCGAATGAGGAGGAGTACAAAAAGGCCATTGCGGAGATTGAGGCCATCGATGTGGAGAAGTTCGGATAGGATGCCTTCATCGGTGATGGGTATGAGAACCATGGTGACGTGATTGGGAAAATGGCGGAAGTGAAGAAGGAAGCGACGCGGGAAGGGTATGGCAAGGCGCTTGTCGAGCTGGGCAGGGCCAACAAGGACGTCGTGGTCCTTGACGCGGACCTCAACGACTCAACGAAAAGCGACTATTTCAGGGCTGCGTTCCCGGACCGGTTCTTCAACGCGGGCATCGCCGAGCAGGACATGATCGGCATGGCTGCCGGGCTTTCCGTCTGCGGGAAGATCCCGTATGCCTCGACGTTCGCCATCTTCAGCGAACGGGCGATCGAATTCACGCGCAACATCGTCGCGCGCAACAAGCTCAACGTCAAGATCGCTGGCAGCCACGCCGGCATCCATACGGGAGAGGACGGCAAGTCCGCGCAGGCCATCGAGGACATCGCCTTCTACCGCGCCTTGCCGAACATGGCAGTCATCCAGCCTTGTGACAGCGTGGAGACCCGGAAGGCGGTCTTCGCATTGGCGGAATACAGGGGACCGTCCTATATGAGGCTGCTGAGGAACCCGTTGCCGATCATTCATGGCGATGGCTACCGGTTCAGGGTGGGGAAAGGGGAAGTGTTGGCGGAAGGCGGCGACGTGGCCATTATTGCCACCGGCACCATGGTCCATGAGGCGCTGGCCTCCATCGAGCTGCTGAAAAAAGAGGAGATTGCTGCGACGGTCGTCAATATGCACACCATCAAGCCCTTGGACACTGAATTGATAAGAAAATTGGCGGAGAAAGCAGGCTGTTTTGTCACGGCAGAAGACCACAATGTCATCGGCGGCCTTGGGGGGGCTGTCGCGGAGCTGTGCGCAAAAGAATGCCCGGCACCCATCGAGATGGTGGGTGTGCAGGACCGCTTCGGGGAGTCCGGGAAGCCGGCTGAGCTGTACGAGAAGTATGGGCTGACGGCAAAGCATATTGCTGAGGCGGCCAGAAAGGCAGCAAAGCGGAGATGACTGAAAATGCAGATTTTTCTTGACACGGCAAATCTGAAAGAGGTGGAAGAGGCAGTCAAATATGGGTTTTGTGATGGAGTAACTACAAATCCATCATTAATAGCAAAAGAAGGTCTCGATTATAATGATACATTGAAGAAAATAGCCCAGATGGTCAACGGCCCCGTAAGTGCTGAGACTGTCGCCCTTGATGCAGGAGGAATGCTCGGAGAGGGACGCGCGTTCGCAAAACTCCACAAGAACATCATTGTCAAGGTCCCGTTGACAAAAGAGGGGCTTCTGGCGTGTCAATTCCTCACCAAGGAAGGCATCCGCGTCAATGTCACTTTATGCTTCTCCGCGAACCAGGCGCTGATGGCCGCGAAGGCCGGGGCGTTCATCATCTCCCCTTTCGTCGGGCGCCTGGACGACATCGGGCAGACGGGCATGGAGTTGATCAGAGAGATAAGGCACATCTATGATAATTATGAGTATCAGACAAAAATACTGGTCGCGTCAGTAAGGCATCCCGTCCACGTCAAGGAATCCGCCATGATCGGCGCGGACATCGCGACCCTGCCCTACAAGGTATGGGAGCAGCTCTTCACCCACCCCCTGACCGATGCGGGCATCCAGAAGTTCCTGGATGACTGGAAGAAGGTGCCGAAGAAGAGATGAGTGGTTCTGAGACCATTAACTTAAGGCATTTCTCCCGCCGCACCGCCATAGACGGCACTCCAGATTCCTTAACCTAAGGGTCTCAGTCGTTCTGCTCGAAATGTTTAAAAAGGCGGAATGCGGGAAAGGAGGTTAAATGCACACCTACACCCTGTTCTTCACCATCGTCGTGCATATACTGACTATTCTTGCCCTCATCTACGTCTTCATCATCCTCACCAGAGCCGCCAGGATGCAGAAGTCCGAGCTCACCGCGAGATTCGAGTATTGGAGGAGGGAAAAGATATTCAGGAATTCCCTGCTGATACTGGCGATTGCATTCGTGTTTGATGCCGTCTCCATTTATGGAGCCATATTCCGCGCCTGCGGGGACACCACCGTGGAAGTGACGCAGGTGATAAGCCGCGTATTCATCTTCATCTTCATTGTCTACCTGATACAGGCCACAAAGAATATTCCGATGGCGAAGAAGCCCGGCAGCAAGGGCGCGTAAAGGGCGTATGCGGTGCCTCTCGCAGGGGCAACGGTTCCGTCCGGGCTGCTCTGTCGAAAAGTATTTAAAGTGCCCTCGCGGGTGATGATTATCCCTTCGGGGATGAAAAAGAGGTGCAGAGCATGTTTTTTGACATCGACATCCAACGGCTGATTCTCGCAGTCATCGTCGGCACATTGGCCGCCATCGTCTATTCGCTCCGCGTCCTGGTGCTCATGGAGCGCCGCATTGCGAGCATCGAGGGCCACATCGAGCGCCTCATCGAGAAGATCATGCGCGAAGAGATCGTCATAGAGAAGGAAGTGCACGGCCTCAAGAAGAAAAGGTAGTTGCTGCCGTTCTCTGTTTTTCTTTGCCTGCTTTCCCTATTGCTGGATCAATTCCTCGAACGTGAGCCCCTTCTGCTCCGCCAGGGAGGCGGAGATGGCGTAGCCCGCCGGCGTCTCCCGGATGTCTTCCAGCATCATGAAGCGCCACTGCCGCGCGATCTTGAGGGCTATCCATGCCTCCGCGCCGAAGGCCCTGGCGAATGTCCTGACCTGCTCCACGTCGTCCTTGCCGAGGTATTTGGCGGTGCCGCTCGTCACCTTGCACTCGATGGCCAGCTTCCTCCTTGCGTTCCCGGCCAGCAGGTCCGGGCTCGGGTACTTTGAGGAGCCGCTTCCCGCGACCCGGATGCACGCCCACCCGGCCGCCCAGAACTTGTGCACCAATTCCCGTTCTGCGTTGATGCCTTTGGATTTGAGGGACATGGTAACGGAGGGAATCACAGTTTTATCTTGAGGAAATCATAGGCGCACGTGCTCTCCGGGAATTTTTGCCGCGCTTCCTCCTCCAGTTCCGAGACGTCCTTGTACCGCGCGCTGAAGTGGGTGAGGTAGAGCTTGCCGACGCCTGCCCGCGCCGCTATCTGCGCCGCCTGCGATGCGGTCATGTGGCTGTACTCCTCCCCTTTTCCCTCGAGCGAGGAGGCGTAAGTGGACTCGCAGATGAGGATGTCCGCCTGGTGCGCGAGGGCGAAGCAGTTCTCGCACAGCCGGGTATCAGTTATGTAGGCCACCTTTCTCCCCTTCTCCATCGTGGAAACATCGTCGGGGGAGATGGCCTTTCCCTTCACGGTGACGGCATGCCCTTCCTGGAGCTTTCCGACTATGGGACCCGGCCTGATGCCGAAGTGCTGCAGCTTCCTGGGCAGGATTTTTCTCCTGTCCTTCTCGATGAAGGCGTAGCCGAGCGTCTCGATGCCGTGCTCCATGGGCAGCGCCTCAAGCGCGAAATCCTTCCCGTCGTAGAGCCTGCCTTCGGCCACCTCAATTATCTTCAGCTCAATGTCCTTGTCGAAGACGAACGCCTTGAACAGGTGGGCGATGCGGTCCTTCGTTCCCCTGGGACCGTAGATCTCTAAAGTCTTGCCGTAGTCCGTCGCGCTCAGCGTCTGCACCAGACCCGGAAGGCCGAGCACGTGGTCGCCGTGCCAGTGCGTGATGAGCACTTTCGTGACGGCCGTCATCTTCACCCCCGCCGCCTTGAACTGGCGCTGGATGCCCTCGCCGCAGTCGAACAGCATGCCCTCGGTCTTGTAGCTGAGGAAGACTCCGCTCTGGTTCCTTTCCTTGGTCGGCACCATTGATGAGGTGCCCAAAAAGGTGATTTCCATGGGGGGAAGAACAGAAATAGCCTATATAAGTGTTTCAGTTTTAAAAGAGAAGGAGGTAATGAGAAAATAAATGCGGAGAGCAGGATTCGAACCTGCGAAGGCACTAA
>DUHN01000047.1 GCA_013330825.1 Candidatus Woesearchaeota archaeon
TGCGGCAACGGTCTCCTGCGGCTCTTCATGGCTCCCGTTCACGCTGGCCAGCTGCCGTGGCTGCTCCGCACTCTGCTCCTTCGGCGGAAGCTGCACATACCTGTCCAGCGGGATCTCGAGCAGCACCTCATGCTGCGCATTGCTGACGGAGATGTACTCCCCGGACTCCTCGTAGGGGATGTAGAGGAGCAGCAGCTCCGGCAGGGTGAGGTCATAGGACGCGGAAGAGAGCCTCTGCCTGGCCGCGGAAAGCACGGAAACCGTGTATCCTTCCCCCGTCGGCTGCTCGATCACCCCCGGGACATCCTCCACATTCAGCGAATCCACGGCGAACGCGCCCTGCTTCGACGTCAGCCCAAGGACGTAGTAGCGCTCCGCCGCAACGGCGGGCAGGAGAAGCATCGTCATGACGAGAACGAGGACTGCGGCACGATGATGGCACAAAGGATTTGGCATGGGAATGAGGCAGGCAGATGGTATATTAACCTTTTTTACCTGCTTCTCGTGACACCGGCGCGCCTGCACTGCTGCCTGACCGGGCAGGTGCTGCACTTGGGGGAGACGGGCAGGCAGACGTTCTGGCCGAAGGTGACGAAGACATTGTTGATGTCCATCCAGTGCCTTTTTGGGACCAATCTCATCAGTTCTTCTTCCGTCTGTTCCGGCGTTTTTGTCTTTATCCAGCCAAGCCTATTCGGTATGCGATGGACGTGGATGTCCACGGGGATGTGGCCCTTGCTGGAATGCCCGTACACCATCACGATGTTGGCCGTCTTCCTCCCGACGCCCTTGAACGCCATCAGCCCGTCAAACGCGGAAGGGACTTCGCTGCCATGCTTCTCCGCAAGCTCTTTGCTGATGTCCCTGATGCGCCGCGCCTTGGTCTTGTAGAAATTCACCGGCCTGATGATGGACCTCAATCTTCTGAGGGGCATCTCCGCAATCTCCTTGGGGGTCTTCGCCACCGCAAACAGCTTCCGCGAGACCGGCCCCGTGATGGTATCCTTCGTGCGCAGGCTCAGCAGGCATGACACCAGCACCCGGAACGGATCGTGCGTCTTCTCGGAAACCTCCGTCGACACAGGTGTCCCGAAGCCCCGCACGGCCTTTTTTATTTTTGTGATGACGATGCCAATCTCTTTGGGAGAGGGGGCATTTTCCTTTTTCATTGTTTTTTGCTTGTTCTTAGCGGGCATAATGGCGCCTTCGGCAAAAGGGTGCGCGCTCGCAATAGCGCGTTCTATGGCCTTATTTGAGTATCTTTCCCGTCTTGTTGCTCCACAGCAGCAAATCAAGCTCGTCAGGTGGGATGCCTGCTTCACCGGCAAAGTCAAGGTATTTCTGCTCAAGCGCACGATACTGATTTTTTGATGAGGGCGCCTTGTTTGTCGGAATAACTCCAAAATCGTGCAGGGAGTTGATGATGTGCTTGTCCAGAATGGCATAGCCCCTGAAGCCGAGATTCCTGAGGAAATGCGACGCCTCCTTGTAGCCGATGCCCTTGATGCCCGCGTTGTCCGCCAAAAAGTCGCGGAGACCGTGCGGATCGCCAAGGGAACGGAGGATATCATGCAGGCTTTCATCCATGTTCCGGAAATAATGGCGGCAATGGGCGATGTATTCCGGCCTGGTGTTGATGAAGCGGTAGATTCCCCGCAGCCGCGCGGTGATCTCCTCGGGCTCCGCATGGTGCAGGAGATGCCGTATGTGGTCGATGGTCTTCATGCCCATCTCGGCGCTGGTGTTGGCCGCCAGGATGCAGAACGCCAGCTCCTCGAACAGCCGCTCATGGTCTGAAAGCGGAGAAGGCACGAGCCGCATCTCGTTGCCGGCGTACGTCCACATCACCGGCTCGCCGTAGAATTGCCTGAACTGCCGGAGGCGGGAGCGGATATGCCGCTGTTTCTCCCGATACGATTGCCGCAGAGCCCGGAGGTCCCCCATGGCAGGGGAAGATTTCCGTCACTTTTTATGCTTATTGGCGTTGGCCTTCTCTTTCTTATGCTCCCGCGCCAGGTGCCAGTACACGAACGCAAGAGAGGAGTAATTGAGCAGCATGAACCACGGCTCGCTCCACGCGATGCCGCTGAAGCTGTAGTCGGACAGCGGCCACAGGAACGGCGTCGGGAAAAACGCAGAGGTGTGCGTGGGGATGTCAATGAGGACGTGCACTGCCCAGCCCAGCAAAGGCAGATACCATCTCTTCGTCGCCAAAAAAACAAGGGCAAACACAGCAAAGAAAACGGCCAGGCTGTGGGTCCAGTCATACAGATGGGACACATATGGCGGAATAGACGACAGTTCCGGCTTTCCAGGATGAAAAGAGCCCGTCGCCACAGCAGCCACCATTAGGATGCCGAACGAGAAAAAGTCCGGCAGCACGCCGAACAGCGCCATGGTCTTGCGCTGCTTGATCTTCGCGAAGGCGGCAATCGCATATGCCCAGAGATAATGCGCGAGGACGTCCATTTTATCTCCCTCCCGCATTCTCCAGGATCATCCTCTTCAGCAACGGGAAACCTGTGTAGCCGGACTCCTTGTTGAGGTGCCCGCCGTTCCCGACCAGGGCCAGCTCAGCGCCCATCTTCTCCGCGAGCTCCCTGCTCACGTCCAGAGGGATGTACGGATCGTTGCCAGAGGAGATGCAGAACCGCTTCCCGCAATGGCCCTTGATGGCATCCCACCTAAACTCCTTGTCGATGAAGCTTGAATTCAGCTTGTCCAATGAAATCCCGAGCCTCCTGTGGAAGCCGGCGACGAGAAAAGCGGCCACCGCATGGTGTTCCTCAAGCCAGTTGAGGATGAACGCCGCGCCGAGGCTGTGCCCGACCAGCACGGCATCTTCCCCGATGTCCTCTTTGTCCACTATCTTCTTCCACCGCTCCAGCGATTGGTTCACCGGGGTGGGGAATTTTGGGACGGACACCCCAAAGCCTCGTGATTCCAGCTCTTCCTTGAGCCACGGGAACCAGTTCCCCTGCGGGCGGCTATAGGCGCCGTGGATGATCAGTACCTTCATGTTTTCCGCCAATCATCATACCCAATGGGCAAGGCTGATCTGCTCGTCCCTCTTCGAGCTGAGGTGGATGACCTCCCCCTCCCTGCTGCCGCTTCTGTACACGGAAATGCCCTTGCAGCCCAGCTCATAGGCCTGCAGATACACCTTCTCGATGTCCTGCGGCGTCGCCGAACGGGGCAGCGTGACCGTCTTGGAGATGCCATTGTCGACGTGCTTCTGGAAGGCGGCCTGCATCCTGACATGGTACTCAGGGGAGATGTCATTCGCCGTCACGAACAGCTTTTTGATGGAAGACGGGATGCCGGGGAGCCTCTGCACCGATCCCTCCTCAGCGATGTTTTCCTTCATCTCTTCGGTGAACAGCTTCCTCGCTTCCAGCGCCTTGCTGAGCCGCTCATTGAAATAATACAGGATGGCGCCTTCAGCCGTCGTCCGTGCGTAGCTGAGCGCGAACAATGGCTCTATCCCGCCTGAGCAGCCGGCGATGATGCTAATTGTCCCGGTAGGCGCGATGGTCGTCCTGGTGGCGTTTCGCAGCAGCTTGTGCTTCCCCCTGAAATGCGGGCTTTTCCTGTTGTAGATGCTCTTCTCCCAGGCAGGGAACGCTCCTCTCTCCCGGGCGAGATTCTCCGAGGCGGCATCCGCCTCCCGCTGGATGAAGGCCATCATCTTCCCGGCGACTTCAAGCGCCTTGCCGGAGTCATAGGGGATGTTCAGCATGATCAGCATGTCGGAGAGCCCCATCACCCCGACACCGATCTTCCGCGTCTGCTCCACCATCTCCCTGTTCTCCGGCAGCGGATACCGGCACATGTCGATGGCATTGTCCAGGAAATGCACCGCCTGGTGTGTCCTCTTTTTCAGCTTCGCGTAATCGACCTTTCTCCCCTTTACCATGTGGCTGAGATTGATGCTGCCCAGAATGCACGACTCATACGGCAGCAGCGGCTGCTCCCCGCAGCTGTCCGTGGATTCCAGTCTCCCGAGCGCGGGCGTCGGGTTGTCCCGCTCCATCCGGTCAAGGAACACCACCCCCGGATCGCCGGTCGCCCATGCCTCCTCTGCCATGAGCCGCACAACGCCCCGTGCCGATTCTTTCCCAACTGCCTTTTTTGTCCTCGGGTTCTCCAGCTGGTATGATTTGTCATGGGTATAGGCGTCAATGAAGGCTTTCCTGATGCCGACGGAAATGTTGAAGTTCGTCAGGGCGTCTCCCTTCCCCTTGACGCTGATGAACTCCCGGATGTCCGGATGCCATGCCTCGAGGATGCCCATGTTCGCTCCCCTGAGGACGCCTCCCAGCTTTATCTCGTTGGTGGCCGCATCATACACTTTCATGAACGACACCGGCCCGGTGGTGAAGCCGGAGCTTTCGATGACGTCCCCCCTCGGCCTCAGCCTTGAGAAATTGAAGCCGGTGCCTGCCCCGGTCTTGTGGACAAGGGCCGCATGATACAGGGTCTTGAAGATGGAATCGATGGTGTCTCCGATGGGCAGCACGAAGCACGCGCTGAGCTGCTGCAGCTTGCCGCCGGCGTTCAGGAGGGTAGGGCTATTGGGCAGGAAATCCAGTGACGTGAGCAGTTCATAGAACTCGTCCGCCGTTTGCCTGGCTTTTTTGCTGCTTTTCACCAGTGTTTTGAAATCCTGCATCTGGCCGATGGCCCAGAGCTCCTTCCGGTGCTTCTTCTGCAGCCTTCCTGTCTCCCCGGGAAACAGGTATTTCGCTTCCGCGAGGGCGATGTTCTCCGCCACCCTCCTGAACAGGCCTTCCGGGCGCTCGGCCGGCTTCCCCCTGCCATCCTTGCGCAGGTAGCGCTTCTCCAGGATGGACAGCGCGTTCCTGGTCAGGCGTAGTGCCGGCTTTTTCGCCATGCGGCCTCTACCCTCGCGCGATTTTTAATGCTTTTGCAGAAAAGGGCGCAATTACTGAAAATAAAAATCACAATGATTAAATAGAAGTAATGTATCACTACCTCAATGGAAAAGCAGATTATCATCGGGTTGGTCGGACTGGTTGGCGTCTATGCCGTTTATCGCATGCTCGCCGTGCCCCAGCGGATGCAGCAGAGGGAGCACGACCCCTACGACACCATCCTGCATGACGAGAAATACAAGGTCAAGGGCCAGTGGGATAGGTAATACTTTGCAGACGTTCTGTCAACCCAATTTCTCCCCGTTTCATCGTCCCCGTTTCATCGGGTCCCTGTTGCATTGCCGGCATGTGCACCGCTTTCCAGTATCACATTTCCCCACACTAGTATATGGGACAGAAAAGTTTATATAGGAAGTTTCTGCTAGAGGAAGAGCATGGCATCCCAGCTACGCGACATCATCACGTTCTTTGACGCCATCGGGCTCTACGACGTCGTCCTGCCGTTCCTGCTGGCCTTCACCATCGTCTTCGCCATCTTCGAGAAGACCAAGGTCCTCGGCACCGAAGACGGCAAGCCCAAGAAGAACCTCAACGCCATCGCCGCGTTCGTCATCGCGTTCCTGGTCGTCGCCTCTTCGCGGTTGGTGGAGATCATCACCACCGTCTCGGCGAATGCCGTCGTCCTGCTCTTCCTCTCCGTGCTCTTCCTGCTGCTCGCGGGCAGCTTCCACAAGGAAGGCGACCCCTTCTTCCTGGAAGGCGGCTACAAGTGGATATTCATGCTCATCATGTTCCTCGGCATCGGCGGCATCTTCCTCGATGCGCTCCACACCAATGACGGCAGGACCTGGCTCGAGGCAGTCGGCGAGTTCCTCGGCGGCACGAGCAGCGACAGGGTAGTGGGCTCGGCCATCATGCTGGTCCTCGTGGTGCTGTTCATGGTGTTCATCCTCAGGGAGGATGGCAGCGGCGGGGAGAAGAAGGCAGGGCATTAGCAAATCCCGATAACATTTATATAAACGGGCATCCAAGAAGGAAGACAGGCATACTTAGGACAAAAGAGGCATCATGGCAGGATCGGCTATTGAGCGGTTGCTGGAAAACCTGGAGAGGGCGGGCTTCGTGGACGTTGTCCTGCCATTCCTCCTGATATTCACCATCATGTACGCCGTCTTCCAGAAGACGCACATTCTCGGGGAGAAGAAAAAGAACTTCAATGCCGTCGTCTCCCTCATCATCGCGCTTCTCGTCGTCATTCCCCACGTCACGCGCCGCTATCCTCCGGACTCGGATCCCATCACCATTCTCAACAACGCAATCCCCCAGGTTTCCCTCATCATCGTCGCGGTGATTTTCCTGCTCATCCTGATCGGCGTCTTCGGCCAGGAGAAGGTCTTCCTCGGGCTGGCCGCCCCCGGCTGGGTGATGTTCATCTCGATCATCATCATCGTCGCCATTTTCGGCGGCTCCGCCGGCTGGTGGGACGGCAAGTTCGAGCAGTGGATGATCTATTATTTCGGCCCGGACGCGATAGCGTGGGTGGTCATCATCCTGGTATTCGGGCTCATCTTCATGTTCATCACGAGCGAGCCCAGCGAGGAGAAAGGCCTCAAGAAAGTGGGCATCGACGTGAGCCAGCTCTTCGGCGGCGGCAAGCACTGACTATCATGGCAACCTTCTTGGATGCGAGCGGATTGCAGCACTTCTCCGCGGTCTTCGTCTTCATCTTCGTCTTCATCGCCGCGTTCGCGATGTTCTCCTACATGAAGATCTTTGACGAGCACAAGTGGGTGCCGTGGTTCGCCGCCCTGCTCATCGCGTTCTTCATCCTCATCTCCCCGCTCGCCACCAAGGTGGTGCAGAACATCGCCCCGTGGTTCGCGGTGCTCTTCGTCTTTGTCATCCTCATCGGGGTGGCAGCGAAGATGGTGGGGGATGCGGAGATCAGCTTCATGAAGCCCCTGTTTCTCGTGCTGGTCATCGTCCTCGTGTTTGTGGGGGCAGGCACCACCATCCGCTCGAACGTCATCGTGCCGGGCGACAACGAGAGCTCGTCCGATTTCACCCGCGACTATTCCCAGACCTCGACCATCGTCTTCCATCCCAAGTTCATGGGCATGATGCTCATCTTCGCGATCGCCATCTTCACCATCGCGATGCTGGTGACGAGCAAGTTATAGCCGAATCCCGATTCTTCGCAAAATCCTGTCTTTTGCCCGGCAACTGAAGAAACAGTGATGTGCTATTTCCTGGCGGTCCCTTTCGTCATCCGGTCGAGCCTGCTCACGGACTCCGTCAGGCTGGGCAGCACCTGCTGGAACACCTTCTCCATGGCCTTGATCTCCGTGCCGACGTTGGTGATGCTCTTGTCGTAATCGGATATCTTGCCGAAGATGGCCTTCTGCATGTTGTCCATGGAGGCCCGGGTGTCCTTCACCTGCTGCTCGATCTGGTCGAGGCGCGCTTCCATGGTGCCCTTCCACTCGGTGACCTTCTTGACATCCTTCACCAGTTCCTGCCATTTCTCGTCGATGATGGCCTCGGCAATCTCCTCGATGCGCTCGTCGGTGATCGAGTAGCCTTCCTGGGGAGGGGGCTGCTGGAACATCGGCGGCGGAGAGAACTGCTGCGGAGCCGCATACGGCTGCTGCATGAATCCCTGCTGGGGAGGAAACTGCTGCTGCGGCATGCCCTGCAATGCCGCCTGCGAGAGGGCGTCTGAAATCTGCTGGGGTTGGTATCCCTTTGACTGCAGCGCCTGCGCGATCTGGCCGTTGGACATCCCCTGCTGCCGCATCTGGATTGCTTCATCAGCCGGAGAAGGAGCGGGCATGGGCTGGAACTCCATCGGAGGCACGTCATCCGCGGATTTTTTCTTGAAGGTGAAGAGAGCCATCTATGCCAAACCTCTTTTTGGAATCATTCTCGCCAAGAGTGTATATAAATGTTTCTGTCCGCATTTTGGAAGGTTTTTTACCGTTTCATGGGGACAGGAAACAAGCGTCATAGTATTGCAACAGGCGGGCTTTGGCCTGTATGGAATCCCTGACCACGTCCCACGAATGACAGGCAGAAATACTGCACAATCTTTATAAAACAAATTCAACCACGGCAGCGCATGGCGAAGAAGGAGGCTCACGCTCACCCGAACAACGGCAGGAACGGTGCCGATGAGCATGCCAATGAGCTTTTCTGGGCGGACAAGATTGCCAGGCAGATTCTCACCAGGGAAAAGTTCCATTACACCGATGACCGGATAAAAAAGCCGGACGAGTATGTGGTGAAGACATCCGCTTCGCTCTCCGGGGTCCTCCACATCGGCAGGCTGTCGGACACCATCAGGGGGGATTCCGCCGTCACCGCGCTGAAGGATGCCGGCGCAAAGACAAAATTCATCTGGGTGGCGGAGAACATGGACCCCCTGCGCAAGGTTCCTGCGGGCGTCCCGGATGATTTCGGGAAGTACATCGGCATGCCCGTCACCGACATCCCCGATCCCGAGGGGAGCTACGAGTCCTATGCGGAGCGCCACATGGAAGAGTATTTCAAGGTGGTGGACCAGTTCGTTGTCAACAGGATGGAGAAGCTCTCCATGCGCAGGGAATACCGGAAAGGCACCTTCACCCCGTACATCAGGAAACTCATCGGGCGTGCAGAGGAGGTGCGCGAGATACAGAACAAGTACCGCACCCATCCGCTCAGGAAAGGATGGATTCCCTGGACGCCGGTGTGCGAGGCCTGTGGCAAAATCGTGACGACGAAAGTAACCGACGTCGTGGACGGGAAAGTGGCGTACAGGTGCCAGGACTACGAGTTCGAGACCACCACGGCGAAGGGCTGCGGCCACAAGGGGGAGGATGACCCCTCGAAGGGGAACGGCAAGCTTGCCTGGAAATCGGAATGGGCTGCCCAATGGGCCTGCTGGGATGTCTGCTGCGAGGGCGCGGGCAAGGAATACCAGGTTCCCAACAGCGCCTTCTGGATCAATGGGGAGATTGCCGAGAAAATCCTGGAGTATCCCATGGCCGTGCCGGTCTTCTACGAGCACCTGTTCATCGACGGCGTGAAGATGTCCGCCTCCCTGGGCAACGTCGTGTATCCCAAGGACTGGCTGGAGGTGGCCTCCCCGGAACTGCTCCGCCTCCTCTACAACAAGCGCCTCATGACCACGAGGAGCTTCTCCTGGAAGGACCTGCCCGCGCTGTACCACGAATATGACCAGCTCATCAGGATACACAAGGGGATGGTCGCCCTGACGAATGAGAAGGAGAAAAGCCACTGCGAAAGATTGTTGGGAATGTCCAAAATGGGCAGGCTGGATGCCCCTCTTGACCTGTCGTTCTCCCATGCCGCCCTGGTGGCGCAGCTCTCCCCCGACGAGGACACCGCGATCTCCCTCCTGAAGAAGACGGACCACTGGGACGAGAAGCACAGGAGCCAGATCTTCGGCGTGCTGTCCAAGGCCCGCACCTGGCTGGAGAAGTACGCGTCTGACCAGCGGTATGTGGTGCAGGACACGGTGCCGGAAGGCATCCGCCTGGGCGAGAAGCAGCGGAAGGCGCTGCATGACGTCGCGGACGCGCTCGAGAAGAGGGACTGGAAGGAGAAGGACCTCTTCAACGAGTTCTACGCCATCTGCGAAAGAAATGGCATCAAGAACACGGAATTCTTCCGGGCGGCATATCAGGTGCTCCTCGACAGGGAGCGCGGCCCGAAGCTCGCCCCGTTCCTGCTCATGCTGGGCAGGGAGAAGGTCGTGCCGCTGTTCAGGGCTGCATGACCTATCTGCTTCCCTTGAATAAAGGCGAGGTCATTGTGATGCACATGCGGACAGATGCATGGTCGCAGGTTCCGAAGAGCAAGGCTCGTTCTAAAATAGTAACCACTTAATAATAACAACAAAAGAAAGCATTAAATAGAGGGTGATTATACACTGCCCATGGCGCAGAAACCGCATAGCCTGGAAGGCACTCTCATTTTGAGCGGCAGCGTCCGTCATTACACGTGCAACCCTCCGCCTATCAGCATACTCGGTAAGCATGGTATACTCCCAATCGGAGATTATTTTGGCTGCATGGACCGCAGGGAGGTGCTGATTATTCCCCCTGCCCTTTATAGGGCTAATGGATATGCGATTGCCCCTACCACCATTGCGATAGTGAGTGAACAGTTGCTGCGGCAGTTGGATGCCCAGAAATAGCGCAATCCGCAGGAACTCCTGAATTCTTGAAAACTCAGCAACACCGCTCAAACTCTTCCACTTTCCTCTTTGCCCCGAGGAGATGCTTCGCAGTCCCCTGCCCGGCAACCGCGAACGCATCGGCTTCCCGCTCAGCCTGCCTGAACACGGAGTTGAAGTCCGTGAAGACGGAGAACGGCGATGCGAGGCGATGCAGGTATGTCGAGAATTTCAGCCAGGAGCTGTGGTGCTTGAGGTGGCCGACCTCGTGCAATAAGACGGCCTCCAGCTCCTTCTTCGACAGCAGGTCAGCCATGCCGATGGAGACATAGATGCGCGGCCTGAAGATGGAGACGCAGAACGCGATGGGCTTGGCCGTGTCGATGAGGTGCAGCGACGGCTTCCTCATGCCAAGTTTGGAGGATTCCGCCTCCACAAAACCCTCAAGGCGGTGATTGGTGACCCGGGACGTCCGGGGGCTTATCCGGAGCATGAGCGGCGTCAGGAGATATCCCATGATGACGGAAGCGAGCAGCGTCACGAGGAAAATAGTCAGCGCCGGCTTGAGGCTGTTGCAGAACCCCGCGCCCGATATCCGTATGCAGCTGTTCGTGAAGATGTAGAACACCACCGGGAAAATCAGGGTGAATAGGTGGGCGTAGATGAGCAGGGTCTTCCTCCTGGGCTCGGCCTGCCTGCGCATCAGCACAAAGAACAGCACGGACAGCGCAAGGGAAGCCACGGAAATCCCCATCTTCACGGGGTCGTAGAAGAATCCGAACACGCATTCCTGGCACACCATCAGCGGGAGAACCTCTCGTTGAAATAGCTCAGTGCGGTCTTGCCGAACCTGCTGATGAGGGTGTTGACGGTGTTCTCGACCAGCGTGCGCTCGAATTCCTTCTGGTCCTTCGCCGCGCTGTACAGGTACCTGAAGCCGCCCCTGCTGGTCTCGACTTCGCGCCCCACCAGGCCCTTCTTGTGCAGCCGGTCAAGGATGACCGCGATGGACGTCAGCGCCACTTTCCGCTCCTTTTTGAGGCAGTTGTAGATGTCCCTGACGTACATCTTCTCCTTCTCCCACAGGCACTGCAGGACCTCGGCCTCAAGCGGGGAGAGCTTCAGATAGGAAAGGGATTTCTGCTGCATGGGCAGGTGTTGCCGTCCGGACTATATATATTTTGTGTTTCCTTTTCAGGGATTGTAAAGGTTATGAGGAGAAATCCTTTTTCCGCAATCTTCCCAGCTTCCCGAACCGGTACACCTTGTCCTCGACCGCGAACACCTCGAAATCGTCCAGCCTCTGCTTCAGGAACGGGCTCAGCACGTCGTCGTGCATCAGGGCGCTGCCTTCCGTCAGCAGGTTCAGGGAGGGCAGGACGATGAGTGTCCTCCTCTGGTACTGGCCGACGTAGAAGCACTTGTACTTCTCCACCCGCGAGCCGGAGCGCAGCGCCACGGAAGGATGCTCGTGGCCGATGATGATTATCTTTGATTTCTGTATGAGTTCGGAGGAGGGCAATTTGTCGCCATGACAGACCAATGCGCCATGCCCCTCAATAAAAAAATGGTCGTGGACCTCGATGCCCCTCTTCCTGGCGATGGGCCCGAGGATGGTGTCATGATTGCCCCTGACGAGGATTATTTTTTCACAGTGGCCCTTGAGAAAATCCAGGAACTTCAGCGTATGGCGCCATTCCTGCTCCGAGATGGTGCCGAACTCGTGCTTCAGGTCCCCATTGACGATTATCTGTCTCAGTTTTTTGGCCTTTTTTCTGTTTGTCGGCCTGCCCTGCAATCGGGCGAAGATGCCTTCCATCCGGGCGATCAATTGGGGGAAATGGTCCCTCGGCACCATCATGCCCTGCTTGTTCAGCGCCTCCTCGAAGCCGATGTGCACGTCGGAGATGATGAGGGTGTCGCCCAGCAGCAATGCCAAGTCCACCGCATGGATGCCTTTGAGGAGTTGCATGGGAACAAGAAAATGAGCCGGTGTTTATAAGAATAATGAATCACTAAAGATCACCCAAGAAACAAGAAAGGAGGACCATGCATATCTATTTCAGCACCTTCCTCATCTGGCGCTGCCTCAGCATGGCCTTGAGCTTGATTCTTCCCATCGTGCGCTTCTGCCGGATGACATCAGCCGCATTCCGGTAATAGTGGATGAAGCGCTTGTTTCCTCCCGCGATTTCCATGATGGTGCCGCCTATCTTTATCATCATCATCACGAGCAGCATGACCATCGGCACCAGGGGGATGGCCCAGAGCGGGTGCAGGTTCCATAAGGAGATGATGAGGGGGATGAGGAACGAGAACAGGAACAGCAGCACCACGAAGACGATGTTCCGCATGATCTTCTCGGGATTGGCCACCTGATGGGGATAGAGCTTCAGCAGGGACCGGGCGACCTCCCAGAGCATGTTGCGCATGTTGCGGATGATGCTGAACGTCGGGAAGACCAGGATGATGCCGATGATGGCGAAGATCAGCCACACCGGGACCTGCCTGTTCACGATGTCCTCCACGTTCCTGAAGTGGGTCGCATTGTACCAGATCAGCACGACGGCCGTCACCAGCACGATGCCCAGGAGGCTGTTGGCGATGCTCTTCCACTGCACCGAGATGCGCCGGTTGCTGAGCTTGTTGAGCAGCGTCTCGGAAGAGAGCGTGCGGCAGTAGCGCGAGGACTCGGCGAAATCGAACTTGATCCCCCGCGGAAGGAGGAAGGCCAATGCCTTGTAGAAGGATGGGGAGTGGGAGACGGACAGGGACATCGCCAGGGAAGAGAGGAAGATGATCATCGCGGTGATGCTCACCAGGTCGACGCTCGGCGCGAGCTTGTTCGCCTCCCGGGATATCAGCAGCGAGAACTCTCCCAGCGAGAGCATCGCAAGGCCGGAGAACACCGCGCTCCTGCCGCTGGGAAGGGAGAACAGGTACGTGCCTGCCCCGATGGAGAAGAACTTGAGCGCCACGCTCACCGCGAAAAGCACGATGATGAGCCAGAAGTTCGTCGCCACCTCGCTGAAGTCGACCACGGTGCCGATGGAGAAGAAGAACAGCGAGGTGAACGTCAGGATGAACGGGTGCATGGCATGCTCAAATGCCTCCGCGTTCCTCAGCGAGGCGACGATGTTCCCTGCGAGGAACGCCCCGACGGCGCCGGACAGTCCGAGCAGATATGCGATGTAGCTCATCATGGCGCACAGGCCGATGGCCATGAACGTGGTGGTGTCCTGGGTGCTGTACGTGGAGAGCCAGTCTATCGCCGGCTTGAGCCACCTCCTGAGCAGCACGTACACCGAGCCGAGGATGGCCAGCGCGATGAACAGGCGGAGGATGATGATGAACGGCGTGATGGTGGCCTGGGACGCCAGCCCGGAGAAGAACGTCAGCGCGAACACGCCGAAGATGTCCTCGATGATGAGGATCGCGACGAGCAGGGGGACTTCCGGGCGGTTGCCCAGCCCTTTCTGCTCCAGGATCTTGAGGAAGATGACCGTCGAGGTCATGGAGAGCATGACGCCGACCGCTATGGCGGCAAGATGGGGCAGCCCGAAGAGCAGGGACACGTGGTAGCCGAACAGGAACAGCAGCGCTATCTTGATGGCCGCGATGATGACCGAGCGCAGCCCCATGTCCAGCAGCTTCTCAAGGGAGAACTCTATGCCGACCAGGAAGAGCAGCAGGATGGCGCCTATCTCGATGGCGGCGTTCATCAGCTCCTGGTCCGTGAGGAGCCCGAGCGCGTTCGGCCCGGCAAGGGCCCCCGCGATCAGCACGCCGAGCACGGATGGCTGCTTCAGCCGGGTGGCGAGCACCCCGCCAAGGACAGAGAATACGACAATGATGAGCAGGGAGACGGCGAGGGACATGGGCCTGCCTTCCCTTGATTATTTATATAGTTTGCCCATTCATTCACAGACGAAGAATGCATCACGAAATCATCTTCAGCCGCCCAGTAATGGCATCAATCCTCCTCTCCTCCGCAGGGCCGATCCCCACACAGGTCTTGGTCCCGGGCGCCACCACCGTATGCCCTGCATCGGTGATCAGGGCGGCAGGCAGGGAGGCATCCTTCGCCAGGCCAAGATATTTCAGCAGTTCCTTGTCATCACCAACGGAAAGCACCACCTTCTTGCCCCCTTCGGAGAGCCAGTCCTGCATCACCCGCTTATCCGCCTTCAGCGCTGCCTGGAGCGCAGCGTGCGCGGCCTGCGCCGCCATCTTGCCTTTGGGCAGCTTGAGGTCCTTCCTCACGAGGATGACTTGCTTCAGCGCCATGCCTTTGCTGGCCACCCCTTGTTTTTAATGATTATTGTTTTTTCGGTGCCGGCAGTGAATGGGGACAGGCGGTCTTTTCTCGCGAGAAGTGAAAAGGATGTTCCTACTTGGACTGACTCAACAATGTTTAAATAAAATCCTCGCCTTCTCAGGGAGCATGGCAATCTTCAGGAAGGAGCGCGGGGCGTTCTTCGAGGGCTCGGGCAAGAAATATCCCTCCGTGGAGCTGCCGAAATGGATGCGCGAGCTTGAAGCAGCAGAACACCAGGAGTGATTCATTCCCTTCTTTTCATCAGCCGGACTCTAAACTCCACCTTACAACTCCAGCTTCTTCCCGTCAAAGAATATGGTGGGATTCCTGAACACCTGGTCAAGATGGATGAGCGCATAAATGCTGCCGCCGAACCAGTAGTTTGATCCGATGCCGATGTGCGCCGTCCCGAGCGTCTTGTCGTCGATGATCATCGCCCCCATGATCTGCGCCTTCGGGTTCAGGCCGATGCCGAACTCGCATACCCGGCGTATGGATCCGGGGTTCTTGGCCTGAGAGGCCGCCCATTCCAGCGCCTTCTCGAGCTCCTTGGACTCCTTCCCTCCCGAGATCTCGGTGATGTTGCCTTTCTCTATCTTCAGGGTGATGGGCTTCCTGACGAGGATCGTCCGCTCATGCGTCCGCGCGGAGCCGTCGATGACGACCGTGCCCTCCACTTTCGCGCCGTTGGGAGAGGCATAGACCTCGCCCGCGGGGAGGTTTCCTCCCGTCCCCGGCTGCGTGTAGTTGCCGTCCGCGGAGATGCCGGAGATGCCCTCGATGCTGTAATGCAGGTCCGTCCCGGCAGGCGTCGTCACGTGGATCTCCTTCGACTCGTCGAACATCTTCCGGAGGGATTCGTGCTGCGCCTGCATCGGCTTGTAGGAGACGTCAATCGCGGAAAGGAAGTATTGGGTGTCCTCTGTCCTCAGGTCGCCGAGCCCCATCGCCGAAACGAAGCGGTGGTTGTTTTTCTTGATGAACTTGCGGAAGCTCTTCCCCAATTCCCCGATGCTGCCCAGCTTGTCGGACATCGACAGGAGGATCACGCCCTGCCTCAGCTCCGCGAGCTGCTGCTGCACATCCGCCTCGGCCTCGTCCCCTTTCGCCTTCACGCCCTGCAGGATGAGCTTCGCGTCCAGCTTCAGGCCCTTGGCGGCGAGGTAATAGCCGGTTGCGAGGATTGGAGCGAGTTGCCGGCCTTCAGCGCCGGTGTCCCCCACAATCAGCACTTTCTCGTTCTGGACGTTCAGGCATGCGGGCAGGACTTTCCTGAGGATGAGCGAGCAGTGCTCCGCCAGCGGATAGAGATTCGCGTCCCGCATCCACTGCAATGTCTCGACGGTTTCCATCGGTTTTCAGGGCACAAACGGTGTTTATAATGTTTTGGGGAGTGGCCGATGCCGCATGTGACGACAAAGAGGATGATGCTCAGCAGGGCAACAAAAGAAAGGTTCACGTAGCCTCTTACGCGAACAACAAACAATCACAGGCGCTTGACCGCCACATACGATATGAATACGGGCACGGCCTTGTCAGAAGGCTTTTCCCCATAGACAACCTTTGCCGCGGTCGCTATGTGGAACTCTTTTTTGGCAAGCTTATGATCCCCGTCAACAACGTTTCGCAATGCATAGTCATTAGACATGCTGATTTCCGCGCCCTGTAGGATTTTCCGGATGGACTGCACGCATTCTTCGCGTTCTTCGGCGTATGTAGCATTCCATTTGTCATAGAACGGTACGCTGACTTTCCTTCCGTTTATGGTCGCGCTCAAGCATTTCCCGGGACTCAGCCTGCCTGCAAACGTTCCCAGGAACTGCTCAAGCATCCTCAGGTTCTTTTCAGCTGCAAAATCGTTTGCTGGATCATATGTGGATGTGCCCATGACATAAGCATAGGAGGAGTTCCCTGATCCGTCATAGGGTCCGCTGCAGAGCACCCGTGCGAGATGGCGCAGCGGCAAGAAATTCTTTTTGGAGCCGCTATCGCCTTTATGGATCCCCCGTATTCCCTCTCTGTTCTCCAAATCGCTGTACTTTGCGACATTGTTGAGCATGGGGGGATTGACCTTGCCCGCATATTCCCCATACAGGGCTTCCAATTGGCCGGCATCGGTGGTGCTTCTTATGCGGGCTTCCAAAGAATCCAGCTCCCTATTCCTTTTTTCCTTCTTGGCGTCTGCAAATGATTTCCTGGTCGGGTCTCCTTTTGAGGTGACTGGAACTCTTCCCCGACGGGTCTCTTTGTCCCTCTTCGCCGCGCCGGCGCTCGCCCTGCCGCCGTAATGCGCCGCATCCGACTTTCCACCATGGTGCCCCATTGCCCAAAAGAATAAACAGCTCTTTATAAATTTTACTACTTTTTAGGAGTTATAACATTTGCCCAAAACCGGACAAGAAACCCCGACACGGAACAATACGAGAGAATACGCCATCTTATTTTCGCAAGAAGTCTACAAATTCTTCCTTTTCCGCCAATTGTATCTGCGCATCTTGGACGCCGCCCCATAGCGGCAGCTCGAGCATTTCTTCTTGCGCAGGTGGAATGTCCGCTTCCCGCAGCGCCTGCAGAAGATCATGTTCTTCTTGCCGGACTTGCGGCCCATCGCTGGCGTTCCCTTGCCCATGTTCCTGCCTCAGAATTCCCCTCCCCTACTTCTCGGGGGAGATGCTGATGATGGTGTCCCCGCGGAGAAAGACCGTGCCGAGCTTCTTCTTGAGGTGCAGCTCCGTCTGGGTCGTCTCCTCGCGCGTCTTGTCATCGACCTGCTTCACGACTTTTGTGGTGCGGGCCTCGTACTCCTCGGCGTTGTCGAGGACGGTGTTGATGTGGATGTCGAACGATATCAGGGTGCCGATGACCTGCTTCTGGTTCTTCAGGTCGACGACGACCCTCTTGTTCCTTGCCTTGTTCAAGGCGTCCAATGGCCGTGATTGCTCCATCATGTGATTTCCTCCGTTGGCAAAAAGCCAATGCCGGATGGAGAAATGGTGTATTTTTAAATGTTTGTCTTGGGACTCAGAACTGCATGCTTACTTCTTCTGGACCCCGTACTTCTCAGCCAAAGGCCGCACCGCATCGTACATCTCCCTTGAATGCACAATCGCCTTGAGCAGCGCATCAACCTCTCTCTGGTCGAGATTCTTCGGCCTGACTATCGGCACGGCGCCGTCTCTGGAGAGGGTGCATGGCAGCCCCATCAATCCATCCTTGAACTCAGGGCCCCATTCCCCATGAAGATACACTCCAAGGCTGAACACCTGGTCTGCGTACCTATTCGGATGCAGCACCGCCCTCACCAGCGCGGCCACGCACGCGCCGGGCTCCGCCTCCGAGGTCTTCCCCATCTTGTCGAGCATCCATGCGCCGCCTTCTATGGTTTTTTTTGTTATCCTTTCCTTCTGCTCTGCCGATAACTCCACATACTTCCCATCCACCCTGAGCTGAGAATGTAGGGGTACCATGAAGTCGTCGTGGGTGCCGCCGAGCAGGGCATGCATGGAAGGGATAGACGCATTGAGCTCGTGGGCGACCGCCACCCGCAATCGCGCCTGGTCAAGGTAGTTCATCGACATGATTCTTTTCCCATCGTAGCCGGACTTGGTAAGTATTCCATACAGCAGCCTCGCTTGTGTATCCGCCTGGTTCGCGACCTGGATCACCAAGGGCTGATTGCGGGCATAGCTCCGGATATGCGAGGCAAGCGCTCCGGTTATCGATGCGTTGGCCTGGTTGATTTGTTCTCTCGTCTTGATTTCCACCGGGCCCTTGCCGTCTTTAAGATCCAATGTTATCCCGCGCGGATACCCGGCAGCATTGATGACCATGTCAGCTTCCTCAAGGGATGCCCGGATTCCAGTGGTGTCCTCGGTAGTGGTATGGGAGACTTGAAGATTGGTTCCTACTGCCGCAGCGCATTCCCAGATTTTCTGGTCCAGGCCTTCCAATCTTTGGGCCGCCTGGGGAATGTCCACCAGCGTTATCCTCACTGGCATGCTGCCTACGACATAAGCGATCTTCTCAGCAGTGTTGAGGCCAACCTGGCCCGCGCCGCCCCATACGACAATGTTCGTCCGTTCTTTTGTCATGAAAAACTCACCCCCTGCTCTCGACCATGGGGGCAAACAGGATTCTATTTAAGTATTTCCATGACGTCTAGGATTAGCCATATCGATAGGGTAATGCCCGTACCGCAGCAGCTCTCTCGAAACATATTTAAATGGACATGCGCTCCCCAAACGCATGGCACGATCGCAGAGAAGGCCCGCACGGAAGAAGACCGGCGCGTTCCTCAAGGATTTCCGCAAGAAGCGGCAGAACGAGCTTGGTCGCGACCCTTCCCACACGAAGATAGGCGAGAAGCAGCTCAAGTCCATCAGGGTCATCGGCGGCAACCGCAAGCTGAGGCTGCTCAACATCAACATGGCCAACCTGTACGACCCCAAGAGCAAGACCTACAAAAAGGCCAAGATCATCAACGAGATAGAGAATCCGGCCAACCGCAACTTCATCAGGAGAAACATCCTCACGAGGGGAGCGGTCGTGGAGACCGATGCCGGAAAGGCAAGGATTACCTCGAGGCCAGGGCAGGACGGCGTCGTCAATGCGGTGCTGGTCTAAGCCGTTCTTATGCTACAGAATCCCCAGCCGTCTTTCTACATCGCCATCAGCGGAATGAATCATCCCAAGATACGGGCCGCTGTCGATCGCTTCACCGCAGACAGCTACGAGGTCCCCCTCTCCCGCCTTGAGCGAAGCGCGCTGGGGGGAAACATACAGTATGCCTTGCGCGCGCCATCATCCATAGGCCCGCTCTATGCAGTCTTCACGAGACCGGATGGGGAGAGAGTGGTGCATCTCACCCCCACGCCATGGGATTCCGGGACGCAGGACATTCCGCCGCAACTCGACATGGTGCTGAGGATCTCCTTCCAGGGCGGTCTTCTTTAGGTTCTTGCAGTGATTAGTGCTTCATCTACTCAATACCAATATTTTAATCATTTTTAAGTGGTAAAATTTTGAAAGATTTATAAATTAAAATCCAACACAATTTTATAAAGAGAAAAACAAAACCTCTTCATGATGGCTACCCAGGCAACAAGGCCCAATCCGACGCTGAAGCTGATAGTGGAACTTGCGGGCGCAAACAACGATCTCTTGGGATGCGTGCACCATGGCCTTGCGGAAGTGCCCCTGAATCAGGTCTATCCCCATCTGGATTTGGATGAAGCCCTCGCGTTTGCCGCTTCCTCATGGAGAACGCGCGACAGGGATATCGGAAGATTTTCTCCTTTTGTGCAGGCTGCAGACCTTTACGGCATATTTCGTGATGTCTATGCCATCGGGATGCCCTGGCTGAATAAGCACAAGCGCATTTCTGGGGATATGAAAGCGCGTTACGACCGGCTCAATCCGTTCCAGGGGGAAGATTTGGCAGCCAGGCTGGAAATGATAGATGAGCAGGCATCAGCTTCCCTCAGGCATGATCTGCAAAGCCAGGTGATGAACTGGGTTTTTGAATGCCACTATCATGACGCGAAAAAGAAGCAGGGAGGGGACAATCACAACATCCAAGTCATGGGATTCCAAAACTTTTACCCTGCAACGGAAAAGATAGGCCCGGCATATGCAGCGGAAATCGGAAGGATATTGGCGCGTTATCCGGGAGAAATTATTTCACCTGGACAAACAAGAACTCCAATGCCTGCACGACCTTACCAAGCACCAGCACAACTGAGGTTCATCTAGGGGGAAATCCAATGAAGAGATATGGGGTGGAGGAGTCTGAACTGGAGCGGAGAACTGAAGACTGCTACAGGCGGTTCTCCCTTCTCGGCACTAATGTCCGCGAGCGCCTTATTGGGGGCTTGGCACATCCATTTGTTCGTCCAACAGAGTACTTCCGTGAAGAGGGCCTCTTTGCCAATGGATACTACTACCCCCTCGCGACCAGCCTCGCGCGGTATCTCGGTCAAAGAGGCGTCCCGCTTGATGACGAATTCGGAATAAAACTTCAGCACTCCTTCAGGGAAAACTGCCGCGGCGGAACTCTCTGCCGGGATGCGCTGCTCCAGATGACTTATGGAAGAATCTGGGGAGACCGCGTTCCGGATGAGATATTCAGGAATTTTGATGAAGGCTGGGATGCCCTGTACTTTCTTGCGGGGATCTGGCTCAGCAAGAATTCTCCTGCCTATAAATGGCAGATTGACGACAAGGAACTAAGAAAATGGCCCGTCCACCGCATCGTAGGGGAATACATGCAGTTCGGCGTCCACCGCCTTAACAAGTACATGGGGGACATAGGAAAAAACCTCCCGCACAGGGAGTTTGTCCGGGAAAAAGCAGCGTATCTCATCTCTCCTCCGCTTCAGGGGGAGCTCCCATTGGCAGCTAACAATCAGCACAGGGCGCTTTTCCCGGGCCCTTGATAAGAAACAACACCCTTATTAATCCCCCTTCCTGATTTGTTGTCATGCACCTTCCAAAAAAATACGGCGAGAGCAAGATAGACAGGTGCCCCTTCTGCCGGCAGCAGGCCATCGCGGTGAATGCGCAGGGCTTCCCCGTCTGCCTCGCCCACAGGGATGCGGAGCTCGGCGAGATGAAATGCGTGTGCGGCGAGCCTCTTGACGCCCAGAAGGGGAAATTTGGCGTCTTCTTCACCTGCCTCAACTGCGGGCCCATGACCGCGAGGAAAGCCTTTGAGGTCAATGCCGTGAAGGACGTGAGCAAACGCCACGCAAGGCCAAACCAGAAAACACCGACCCATGACTCCCGTGAGATGACCGTGCGCTCGGACGACCCGAGGTATTTTGATTAAGGCAGAAAACGTCTCTTTCTATTTCCCCGGCTGTATCTCCGCATAGCCGATCAGCCGGAAGCGGTTCCCGATCCTCCGTGAGACGGTCAGCCGCGCAGAGACATCGCAGCACACCGGCAGCTTGAGCTTGCACCTCACCGCCCCCTTCCGGATCTCATTGACGATGCCGACCGTCGCGGCGGAATTGACATTCAGCATGAGCGGCTCGCCCATCTTCACGGGATCGACGGCGAGCTTCTCCTCCATGCCCACAACCCTTTCAAGCAGCGTGACCTTCAATGCCAGGTCGTACCACACCGGCGGCAGCGAGCCCGGATGCCCGGCCACTGCGCCGGCCAGTTTGTCCGATTTGACGATTGATGGATCAAGCGAAGTCAGCACGCCGATCGAGCCACCAGGACCAACTTCTTCCACGTCCTGTCCGCCGGTGTTCAGCCCCGCGACTTTCGTCGCCAAAGGTTTGAAGACCTGCTGGTTCTTCTCCACCGCGGCGTAGCCGGGCCTGATCTCGATCTCCTCCCCGATCTTGAGCGTTCCCTGCCTGAGCCCGCCTCCAAGGACGCCGCCGAGCATCTTGTCAAATGCGGTCCCGGGCTTGTTGATGTCGAAGCTGCGCGCGACGAACATGATGGGGCTCTTCGAAGGGTCGCGGTGCGGTGTGGGGACTGTCTCCTCAATCGCGCGGAGAAGGTTTCCCAAGCCGATCTTGTGCTGCGCGGAAAGCGGGATGATGGGGGCGTTCTCGTACGCCGTCCCCTTGAGGAATGCCCTGATCTGCCCGTGGTTCTTGAGCGCCTGCTCCTCGGTGACGAGATCGACCTTGTTCTGCACCACGACGAGGTGCTTCAAGCCGATGATCTCCAATGCCATGACGTGCTCCCTCGTCTGCGGCTGCGGGCATTGCTCGTTCGCCGCGACCAGCAGCAGCGCGCCGTCCATCAGGGTGGCGCCGGACAGCATCGTCGCCATCAGGGACTCGTGCCCCGGAGCATCGACGAAGCTCACCTTGCGCACGATTTCCGCGCCTTCCTCTTCCTGCGCTGTGTAGGTGCCATCCTTCTTCCTGCGGATGACCACGTCGGCGTAGCCGAGCCTGATGGTGATTCCCCTCTTGAGCTCCTCAGAATGAGTGTCTGTCCACTTGCCGGAAAGCCGCTCCAGCAGCGTGGTCTTGCCGTGGTCCACGTGGCCCACCATGCCGATGTTCAGGACCGGCTGCAACGCATCTTCAGGTTTCTTTTTTTTCGCCATCAATCACAACACATGGGTTCCTTGCCGCGTGCTTACCATCTTCAAACGCTCCATTGTCGGGATGGATAAGGCTGCCTCCCCGTAGTCCACGCAGTGGATGCCGGAGGTGCGCCTCCGGGCAGGGGCAAGTCCCCCGACGACGCCCTGGATGTATGAGACACTAGCGTTTGACCTCAAGGATGCTAAACACGCTATTACTGTTGCTTCGGCGCCTCAGCCGGGAAAAGCTCCGCGAGGGGCTTCTCCCCTTCCTTCAGCACCTTGAGATTGATCTGAGAAATCCTGTCGTGGACCTTGTGGCCGCACACGGTCTTGCGCATCGCGACGCCCTTCTCCGCTCCGCTGAACCCCACCCCTCCCAGGATGGTGATGCGCTTCCGCTGCCCGAGGATGCCGCGCCTCATGGGAAATCCGCAGTGGTCAGACCCCCCCGTAAGCTGGAATTCATAGCCGGGCATGCCGAGCGCGTCCCCCTTGAGGGATTGGCCGATGTTCATGCCGACCAGCGGCTTCGCTTCCGCCTCCTTGACCTCCTTCTTGTAGGTCTTTCCCGTCTTCGGGTCCCCGATGGATAGCTTGAATGTCGCCATTGTTCCTCCACTGAAAACGTGACTGAAAACCAGTATGTTTCCTTCGGAGAGGAACGGGGGCGGGTTTAAATAGTTTTCCTCCTGCTTTTTTCGTTGTTTTCTCGCCGGACGACCACTATCTTTTTAAGATAAGGCAGGCTAAGCAGGGCCATGGATAAGGATAAAAAAGAGAGCATAGTAAGATGGCTCTGGCGCAGCGCCATCTCGTTGGGCATCGTTCTCCTCATCCTCGCCGCGTTTGGCGTCACGCTCCGCCTGAATTTCCTGCTGGGCGACGAGATTATCATCCATCTTTCCCCCCAGCAGGACTCCTTCTGGATCCATTATGGCGAGCAGCGGATAGAGGTCATCAACCTTTCCATAGAAACGCCGCTGTACTGCGCCGCCTCCTGCACCTATGCCTTCACTGACAAGGGCCAGGATGTCATGCTCGATGAAGGGAACCTCACCCTCAGGAACGGGGACCGCTACTTCAGGGAATACCTGCTTTCTCCCTCCCGCGCCGGCCGCGGCCAGGATGTCTACCGCTTTGACGTTACCTGCCGCAGCATCCATTCCGCGCTCTGCCCTGCGAGGGGGGAGGTGACGTACCGCTCTTCCCTCATCCTCCTCAATTATGACCTTTCGGAGCAGGAGAAGGCCCTCAGGCAGGAATCGCAGGACATCATGCTCCCCTTCCTTGCGCGCCTCGCCGCCCTTGACATTGCCCTCAAGACCCAGAGCGGGCGTATCGTCCTCCTTGCGCCGACGGTGAAGATGGACGACCTGCAGGAGCGGAAGGCCGCCATCGAGGGAGGATTCTCCTCTCTGCTCCTGGACACGGAGCGCCTGAAGGCCCTCTGGAGCGCGGAGAATTACTCCGGCCTCCGGCAGGAGCTTGGCGATTTCCCTCTTGACAACACCTTTGATGCGCTTCAGCGGAACGTAACCATGCTCTCTGCAGCCGTCGCCGAGAGGATTGCGCTTCACAATGCCTTGGTCAACCGGACGATATCCCTTGTCGCCGAGGCAAATGCCGCCGGTGATATTTATGCCCTGGCCGTTGCGGCCAATGACTCCCGGCTGAGAGCTGCTGTCTTGGGATTCATCCATCAGGCAAACGAAACGCAGCGGAGCTTCTCCCGCCTTGATTTCAAGGGATACGGCTCTCTCCAGGGCGCGCTGGCGGAATTGTCCGACAGGGAAAAGGCCATAGAAAATGACAGCAAGTCATTGCGCGCAGGAAGCAGGGCAAGGTGGGCATTCCTCCTTGCAAAGGAGCGCGACAGGGCATGCCTGCTTTCGGGAGAAGAAGACTCATGCCTCCTCAATGGCACCATGGCCAATATCTATGATGCCTACCAACATGAGCTCTCAACGGAATGGCCGTCGTCGACCGTGGTCGCCAGAACATGCTCGGAAATCGCGGACCTGAAACAGGAGCATCTGCGCATCGGGAATGAAACGCAGCAGCGCCTCAGGGAACAGAACATCTCGTTTCCGGCAGACTCCTCTTTCAACCGATCGGTGACGGATGTTTCCGCCAACATATCGGCGACAATCATGGAGGCCTACGCCGAATCACTCTCCGCCGTCAACGACCCGGCATTCGCCGATCTTCTCTCTCTCTGGATGGGTGCCCCTTCCTCAACAGCAATGAACGGGACAGGAATCCGGGAAGCGAAAGACTACCTCCTCGCGCATCTGGACATAGGGCAGGACACTGCTGCATATGAGGCGTCATTCTGCCCCCTGCCGGCGCAATTTTCCCATGCCCTCCTCCCGGCAAACCTGACTGCTACCGTCGATCCTCCTCTCCCCCCCGTCAATTCCACCATCGGGACCAGTCTGCCGGACAACCCGGCCCTGTGCTGCATCTTCGGCGAGTGCGCGCCCTGCTGCACGGCACCATCCTGCGCCAGCCAGGAGGAGACCTTCCCCATCATCTTCCTCCACGGCCACGCGTTCAACAAGGCAAGCGCTCCCGCCTACTCGCTGGACGCGTTCAACCTCATCCAGTACGCGCTCGAGGAGGAAGGCTACCTCAACGCGGGCATCGTCACGCCCCTGACGGCCACCGAGGGGATCTCGGCAGGGGAATGGGGACTCTCCGGCAAGCCGGTCTCGGTGAAGGCAAGCTACTACCTTGACGCCTACCTGGAGGGGAAGCAGTACGTCATCATTCCCACGAAAAGCGAGAACATCGACACCTATGCCCTTCGCCTGAAGGACGTCATCGCCACCGTCAAGGAGCGCACGGGCAGGGAGAAGGTCAACATCGTCGCGCATTCCATGGGAGGCCTTGTCGCCAGGCGCTATATGCAGGCCTTCGGTGATGCGGACGTGAACAGGCTCATCATGATTGCGACCCCTAATCAAGGCATAGCGGGAAAAGTGAACGACCTCTGCCCGCTCTTCGGCGAGGAGAAGGAATGCCAGGACATGCAGCCTGGCAGCCTGTTTCTCAACAGGCTCAACGACCCCTCCCGGCAGCCGCAGCGCGTGCAGCTCTACACCATCGCCGGCATAGGGTGCGATACCGACAGGAAAGACGGCGACGGCGTGGTTGCCGCCGAAAGCGCCCATCTCCCGCAGGCAGAGCAGTTCAACGTCTCGGGGACGTGCGGCGGCATCTTCGGCGAGCAGCTCCACACGGCCTTGCTCGACATCAGCAGATACCCGCAGACGATGGAGATCATCAAGAGCGCACTTCGCGGGGATTCTTCCTGATGTCTTTCCCGCCAGCTCACAACAACCCGACAAGCAGCGCCAGCGGGTTCCCCCAGGCAAGGGTGAACGCAAAAGCGAGAAGGAAGCTCGGGATGAAGGGGATGCCCTGCTTCACCAGGACTTTTTTGACGAGGCCGCGCCGCTCATAGCCCCTGAGCAAGGCGATCTGCCTCTTTGATATCCCCAGATCCTTCGGCCCGCAGACGCGCGTTCCCCTGATGACGACGTCTTTCGCTATCCAGTCGCCTTCGGTGAGCTTCCTGACGGGCAGCGATACAATCATGCAGGACTTCTCGATGGCCTTGACCAGCAGCCAGACGTAATACATCAGCGGCACGATGACAAGCAGCCAGAGCAGATACCACTTGAACCATACGTTGTGGATGGGGATGATCAGGAGCACCAGCGCCAGGGCAATGAGGGCAAGAACGATGAACCGGGCAGCATGATGCATCTTTCCGCTCGTGAGCCGAGCGAAAGCCAATGAAAATCTCCTCCTGTTCCTGAAGACGAGGAAAATGCTCCACAGCAGCCCGTAGGCCGCGCCCGCGAAAAGGATGTTGAGCAGCAGCGCGAGCAGGAACGAGTCCCCCCAATGGAGAGGCATGCCAATCGTCGCGCCGAGCCCCATCAGCATCTTGGAGTCCCCGCCGCCCCACTGCCCAGCGTAGAACATCACCCAGCCGATGCCGAAGCCTACCCCCAGCCCGAGCGCGGAGTTGAGGAGGAAACGGTAGTCCCCGGAGAGGGCACTGAGCAGGGTGTTGATGAAGATGCCGAAGAACACGAGGCCATAGTTGAGCATGTCCGGCACTTCCCTCGTCTTCAGGTCAGTGACCGAGGCGAGGAGCAGGGCGATGCCGCACACGCCGAGCAGCAGCATGCTCACCATTCCGTCGGAAACGGGAAGAAGCGCGATCTCCATCGTGTTTCCCGGCAGGGGAATGTTTATAAATATTCTTCTTCATTCCCTGCCCATGAAAACCCGCACCGCCTACCTCACCCTTGAAACGAAGAAGCGCATAGACTTCGTCAACATAACCTCCCAGGTGGAGGATGAAGTCGGGAAATCCGGCGTGAAGGAAGGGATTGTCCTGATCAACCCGATGCATATCACGGCCTCTGTCTACGTCAACGACGCGGAGTCCGGACTGCTGCACGATTTCGAGAAATGGCTCGAGAAGCTCGCGCCGAAGGACGTCGGCCTCTATAAGCACAATCTCACTGGGGAGGACAACGCCTACTCCCATCTGTGGCGCACCGTCATGGGCCGCGAGACAGTCGTCGCCGTCACCAACGGCAGGCTGGACTTCGGTACGTGGGAGCAGGTCTACTATGCCGAGTTCGACGGCCAGCGGAAGAAGCGGGTTTTAGTCAAGATTATCGGGGAATGAAGTCCTGAAAAATGAAAGATTTATATACTACTTTTAAGTACTAACTATTATGGACATCGTAGATATTAAAGCGTTCAAAAAAGGCACGACCAGATTAGTGGATTTGGTTGAAGTGCTTTTTAGGCAAAACGGCTTATTGCTGACGAGGCCCGGCTATAGCCTGGGTGTACATGATTGGGAAGTGCCAAAAGAGGAAGATTATCGGAGGCAGATTAGAGAAGATGGAGAAGCATTCGAGAGGACCCAGCCAGCAGAATACAGGAATGAGCCTTCTGTGAAACCACCTTATCTTGAATTTTTTAAATACCTTGAGGGGCACAACCAAGGGGTGAGAGGCGGGTTCCCTGTTAGGGTAGGGGACATTGTCGGCATACGGAGACTGGGGATAGCCGCATCAGCCGAGCAAAGCAAGTATATCCCGTCTGGACTCGTTGAAGTCAAACACAACAACCCGATGCTGCCTGAAGGATCAGAAATCAGGGCAGGATACCTTCAAGACACTGGCAAGGTAGCGGAAGCATGGGGAAAAAATCTTTCAAAGCCACCGTACATCGACCTTTACACGCATCTTGAAAATGGGGCGATGAGGAGCCCCTTGCGCATGGAAAGCGGGAATATCCTACGTTTGAACAGGTTATATATGGCAGAATCGATTGGTTTCAGCTGATTTCTGTCCTTTGATTTGTCTGACATTTTTTTCATTGTCAACCAACTTTGCAGTTATGTTTTGATTCTTCTTTTGTCAAGAACCACCGGTCAAACACGCAGAAATCAAAGATTTCTGGTGTCCTGAAAATCTCCGATTTTCATGAGACCGGTGGCATGGTGACAGCAAAAGCATGAGCCATGTGGTTCTTGACGCTCGGAATTCCGCAAACTCGGCGGTTCTTGAGCACTGCTCATTCCACCAATCAGAGATTGGTGGAATTCCGTTGTTTAAA
>DUHN01000027.1 GCA_013330825.1 Candidatus Woesearchaeota archaeon
TTATCCCGCGGGACTAGTAAGCGCATAAGCGCTAGTCTCACAGGCTTTCCAGATAGTCTTTCTTGAGGGAAAATCCCTTCCGCTTGGCAAGCTTGCCTATGCCATTGATGATGTTGCTCCCGTACTGGGCAGCCTGCTTCTTCCGCCGTGCGATGTCCCTGCTCATGCCCATGCTTTCCGCTGCTTCCCGGAGGATGATTTTCTTCTCTTCGCCGCTTATCTTGTGCATGGGATGGATGGAAAGGGATTCCTTCATGACATCCTTATCAAGGAACGGCAGGAGCAGCTCCATGCCGAAGTGGCTGGCGATGGCGACATCACGCACCATGTCGCGCTGGCGCATATTCGCCAGCCCGGCAAGGCATTCCCCGTGGACCGCGTCGAATCCCTGCTCCAGCGCCTTGGCATGGCGCTCGTAGCCGGCGAACAGCTCCTCGGAGCCGAGGCCGGTGAACACCGCCGAATGGTTTTCCCGCTTCGCCATGGCGCAGCCGGCATAAGTCACGGCTCCCACCCCCACGGTGATGATATCCCTGCTTCCAGTGATGGCGATAACCTTCCCCATGATGGTCTCAAGTTCCTCCAAGGTGATTGTCTTATGGCGCAGGGCGAATCCGTGGAGCTGGGCTGATTTCTGCGCCCACGCAAGGTCGTCGGAGCCTTCCATGCCCACGGTGTAGCAAAGCGGTTCTTTCCCGAGCTTCCTGATGATGAAGGCAATGAGTGAGCTGTCCACCCCGCCGGAGAAGAGGACTGCGTTCTTTTCCTTCAGTCGTTTTTTTACCGCTTCCGCCAAGAGGCGGGCAATAGCCCTCTTGGAGCGCTCCTTGTTGGTCTCCAGGTCGTCCGGATTCGGCGTCAGCGAGGCGATGAACTTTCTCCATTGCTCCTCAGGAATAAGCTGGCCGCCTTTGACGATGCCCGTCACTGTTGTCATGGCAGCCCCTCTGTTCTCCCTTCTTATAAAAATATGGCGGTCTGCCGGCACTGGGCAGAAGACTCCCTCGAAGGGGAGGGCAGGGAGGCAAATTATTAAATAGCCCTCCTCAAAGGACATTCCAATGGAGAAAAAGCCGTCGAAGGACGAGCAGGTTGGCTTCCACAAGGGATCGCTTTCCACTCTTGCGAAAGAGCGCGAGGAGCTGGGGAGGGTTTTGGCCATCGTGGAGCAGCTCATGCACATGCACATCAAGGCCCTGAAGGAGCTTGGGGTGGACCTCGGCAAGGAGTCCGGCAACGGGGTCAAGAAGGGCAAAGAGTAAATACCTTTATTCATTTTCTGTTGTCATATGGGATCCTCATCATCCATTCCGGTCAAATGGGCGAGAGCAATGGGAAAAGGCGCCAAAGCTGCGACGGAGTACACATTCACGGCACGGGGGCATCCCAACATCCTTGCGACTCATCCCACGACGCTGATGTTCACCCGGGACACGGAGTGCACAACACGAGGGGACTGCATCGTCGGGGTGAGCGCGGATTTTGAGCTCGTTAAAATAAAGAGATTCCTTAAGGAAAAAAGCGGCAGGGGGGAAACTGCCTGTACCCTCACCATGTCTTGCCCCTCTGGAGAGGAGACCATCTCCGGGATGCTCAACAGTCTTTTTGATGATCCGGGTGAGATCGTTTTCAGAGTAACTTCTTATCTTTCTAAAAGGACATTGCTCATCAACTGTACCAAGAGCAGTTCCGGGCTTTCGCGGAGGTTTGCGGAAGGCCTGAGGGATCCGAAGCAGCGCATAAGGATACGCATGAGTTGACCAACATTTTCTGAGGAGATGTAAGAGGGATGCCGACAACATAAGAGACTACTCTTTAGTAATAAAACGTAGATATCTTTTTAAAGCGCCGCCTTCATCCAACGTCCGCCACAGGTGGAGCTCTGACAGATGATAGACAAAGCAATGGTCAAGACGGACTCAAAATACCTCCAGAACGGAGGCATACTCACCTTTGGCATTGCAGAGAGATACTTTCCAACGGAAGTGGGGAAAAAGGCAGCCTTTGGCACCTATGTCGTCTCCTTCAATGAAAAAAGGAAAAATGGGGCGCGTACAGCGTACAGCCACAGCTTTGACACCGCGATGCGCCCGGAGTTCCGTGGTGCCTTCACGACTGACGACAAATACAAGGAAAAGGCAATTGTCCATGACACTCCTGAAGACTCCAGCAGGTATCTCCGGCCTTATGGAAGCAGGCTGCATCCCGCCGATTCTGCCTATTGCAGCCTCGACATGATCGCTCATTTGCTCGGAAAAGAAATCGCATTTGGCGATCGCTTTGCATCTGGGGAGGGAGGAAAGGAGTTCTTGTTGGGAGGAGTGGATTCTCTTACTGATGTCAATTATCTTCTCTCCATGGCTGTGCTCAAAAACCGCGACTTCGGGAGGGATGACATCCGCTATATCGCTGGGGAAAAGGAAATTGTTCTCACAAAAAAAGCCGCTGATGAGTTCTCTGACAAGATGACCAGATGGTACACCAAACCGCGCCTCAGCGGGAAAGACCTCCAATCCTATGCCATCGCATTTTCCGGCCTGGTGAGGGACGTAAGCGCGCGGATACGGGATGGAAATTTTTCAGGCGCGAAGGGTGTGCCTCCCAAAGAGAGGGGGGAGCTATCAGACTACATAACAGAAACGTTTGGCGAACTCGCAAAAATCATGTCATCCAACGGGATGCTCAGCAGGCCTTCTGATCTAAAAAGGGGAATCTCGGCAGAATCAGAAAGGGTCATACATCTTGTTCGCCAGAAGTACGGGAAAACACCCATCTCACTCTACGGCTCTTTGGAGGTGAAGCATACCGCCGTTCTCGAGGCTATCCTTTACCAAGATTACGTCCGGAGGCAGCTTGTGGAACCTCTCATTCGGTTTTTTGAGTACCTTGTCACCCTGGAGCCTGTCCAGGCGGAAGCCATCCTGAACAAGGGAGACTGCGGCCATTCGGTCAAGGTGAAGCTGAGCGATGGCGCGGATAACTGTTCAGACATACTGCTCAGCAATTGGCCGACACAGACAAGGAAAGGGGGCATACTCATTTCAGAGATGACTTACCTTCTTGACGGGCTTGGGGGGTTGGAACAGCGCGCGCTGGGGCCGGTCGCAAGGCATATCCATCAATTGAGGACGGACATTTTCTCCGGCCTTTTCCTCCAGGCAGGGAGACTGGCAGGGGAGTTGAAGATATGGTATGAGGTAACGAAGAGAAGGGAAGAAGGGGACACCATGCACGAGGGCCTGCCTGAAAAGCTGAAGCAGGCGTACGAAGCCGCATCCGGGTGGATGGATGATGTCCGGTCGAGGGATCCAAGCGGGGGAAGCCTCGGAAGGGAGTTGGCCGCGAGGTGGCCGTATCCTGCATCTTAAGCCATGAAAAGGCAAACAGCAAGAAAGGAAGGATGATGACGATGCCCCTTGACACTCACGAAGCGCTGCGCAGGGTTTTTGGATATGCGTTTGTCGGAGGACAGTCCATCATTGACTCTCTTGTGCCCCATCTGGAGAGGAATCTGTCGCGTGTGGATGAGATAAAATCTCCTAAATTCGCCAGACTCCTCAAAACGACCAAAGAGAAGCTGAAAGATCAGCATGAGTTGATGGGAATCGCCTTGGAATATGGGGAGAAAAACCTTTTTGAGAAGCTGCTGCCATGGACGATAGACGTCATAGGGTCCTCCGGGATTCTGGGACCAAGAATGTATGTGGAACATTTCAGGGAATATTGGGCCATGTGGGGGCAGACCGGCGAGACCGTTGCCCAGGCATTGGTTAAGGGCCACGGAGATGCGCCAATTGCGTTTACCCCTGCAACGGTGTTTTACTATCCCTCTAATCAGTGCCCCACCTGGGACAAGTCCCTGGAGCTGATGCTGGGGGATGGCATTTCCTACAAAGAAGCCGCTCATGTGGTGCTCCTGCGGGAGAAAATCCCAAAAGAAAAACGTGCTGCCATTGCCAAGCAAGTCCTTGAGCAGGGATTGAAAGCCTATGAAGATTCTACCGGTGCGGACTATAACGCAGTGCGGAGGGAATTCCTCGAGACATTACGTTGGTATTTTCCGGCCATCCACAAGGAAGGGAGCTATCAATATCCTTTGGTCTATACGATCTTTGAGCGCATGGCCATGGGCCACATCAACCTGCACCATTGTCTCCTGTCCGGCAAGCTCTCCCCTATTGTCCCCTATTTGACCCATGAAATTAGTGAACATATCCCCCCGCCTATAGAGTTACGGGCGCGGATGAAGGATGATGAACGGCGCTTCAGGAAGATGGTGGAATGCTATTTCGACCTTAACATGGACAGGAAAGAGGGCGCACTAGACAGGGAGAAAGAAGAAAAAAAGCTGAAGGATCCTTTTGGCCTAAGAATAGTTGTGCGCGAACTTGCTCACATAGGAACACTAATAAAAACCATGAAGAAGTACCAGCCAGAGGAAGGAGTTACTTACTTTGATCGAGAGGCAGAGCAAACGGTCAAAGACTATATCAGATCCGCGAAAGAGGGAAGAGGGTACCGCTCACTGCATCTCCCCTTCCACTTCAATTCAATTCTCCATGAACTGCAATTGCGGGACTGGGAGATGGATTATGAAGCAGAGAACATCCCAAGGCAGGCCCATGAGGGAGCATACACTACGGCCAAGCACGAGTTCATATTGGAAAAAACGACGCTGCGGCAGCGGCGGTTCCTCGCTGCGGTGTTCGACTTTACATCTGTCCCAAATAGCAAGTATCTCAGATAAGGCATAAACAGTCATTCATGCACCGCGCTGACCCGCCTGTTCTTGCCCACGTAGTTGAGTATCCTGCCCTTGGCGGCGCAGCCGCAGCCCAGGAAATCATTGCTATGCTTGATGAGGACAAAGCCCTTCTCTCCAGCCTGCCTCTCCAGGTCCTCGCCCATGAGCCACTTCCCGACTTCCTCTTTCGATATCTCCAGGACGTTCTTCCTGGCATGCGGCCCGATGAGCTGGCTGCCCTCGATGCTCAGGCGGATCCTGCCGTCCTTCTCCTCGGCGATGTACAACCCCATGGAGTTGATGCGCAGCTTCGAGATGTCCAGGGTGGCGACTTCCGGGTTGATGAGGAAGAGCTTGTCCTCGTTGTTGCGCAGCATCGCCATGCCCGTCGAGAAATCCGCATCCCACTGCTCGTTGATTTTTTTCAGGATATCCTTCTTTTCCTTTGAATTGAGTATCTTGAGGTGGTCCATGGCAATTGTCGTGCGCGTGAAAGATATTCATCCAAGGTGGGTGGAGGGCACCTGTTCCATGTAAAGCGCGCTCAGATTGTTCCCTCCCTGATTTTTTGTTTTGTCATTGTTGGNNCTTAATCAAATGCCCCACATCGGGTCCTGCCCGCGCATGATGTCGGCGATTTCCCTGAGCACCTCCCTTTCGTCAGGGGTGAGCTGCTTCCTGAAATCCTTGTATTTCTTGAACTGGGATTCCGGGATGGCCGAGTAAAGGATGTCCTCCTCGTGGAGCTGCCGGCCGATGGTGACGCCGGGCAGGGAGACGGCCACCTGCTGCTCCTTCCTCGCTTCGGCAAGGTTCTCCTGCTTGTCCTGGATGGCCTTCACTTCCGTCAGGGCATTGCCGTCCTTCTTCATCAGCGGGGTCCCTGTCTTCAGGATGCCGGCCATGACCTCGACGCCGACGACCGC